>JAGBOK010000113.1 GCA_017633905.1 Eubacterium sp.
GATGGTGCCGCCCTCCATGGTGAACGCGCCGTTTTTACCGACGTACACGCCACCGCCTTGACTGTAGTCGCCGGTCGCAGTGCAGCCGCCGGTCGCAGTGCAGTCGCTGATGGTGCCGCCCTCCATGGTGAACGCGCCGTAATTGTACACGCCGCCGCCGTCACTGTTTTCGCCGGTCGCAGTGCAGTGATCGATTTTGCCGCCCTCCATGGTAAACGTGCCGTTCTGAGCAACATACACGCCTCCGCCGTTGCCTGTGGTATTTCCTCCCGTAAGCTTACCGCTCTTTTCGGTGCTGCTGTCGGTAAGGGTCAGATTGCCCAACACGGTGATAACGTTACCGTCTTCTATGGCAGTCTTATCCTTAAGCCCGCGGTCGATGGTATGGCCGTTTAAGTCGAGAGTGACGGTCTTATTCTCCGGAATTACCAGCGCACTATCGCCTTCTCCTGCTGTTACATCATCTATCAGTGTGACCGTACCGCCTTGATCAAGCAGCGTCTGCAGCACAGTCCAAGTCATGGTTTCTGTTCCCGGATCATCCGTCACCGTGATCTCATACTCCACACCATTTATAGTGACCTTCATCCACTCGGTAGTGCTGAACGCCTTATGAGCCGTGACGATCCATTTGCCGTCTTCATTTTTTTCAGCAGAAAACAGGGAACTGTCGCTGACCGATACATCAGTCACCTCGCCGGATAAACCAACGGTGTCTAAAATATGCGCCAACTCCACCTCGCTGTCTCCGGGGAGGACATACTGGTATCCGTCATGGGTAAACTCGACCGTGTAGGCAAGTGACGACACTTCAGTCTGACACA
Source organism: Eubacterium sp. (assembly GCA_017633905.1). Classification (GTDB taxonomy): domain Bacteria; phylum Bacillota; class Clostridia; order Lachnospirales; family Lachnospiraceae; genus Eubacterium_F. The sequence goes on from JAGBOK010000113.1 coordinate 825, forward strand.
TAGCCATCCCGAGGATCAGCACAAACACGAATACTGTTTTCATCAGGTTTTTGATTCTTTTCATTTTCTCATCCTCTCGTTTTGCTGCATCACTATATAAGTTTGCCACTTGCGGCAGACTGCCGGGGGAGATTTCTCAATAAAACTGTGACGAAATTATTTTGACGACAGATGATTTAAATATATAAAAAAGCGGAAACACTGTAGCTATGGGTGTTCTCGCGTCTTGATCGGACTATGAAGTTCTGTTCGCTAAGTTCAGGTATTGCTTTCAATATTTTTACTAAACGATCTTGTTTCGGTTTCAAATAAACACACAAAAATCATTCATATTCCTGTATAAGCCAGTCGGCTACATCCTCGTCGTCCTTGTAAGCTTATTATACTCAAAAAGCCTCGCTCATGCAAGGCTTTTTTCGATGATATTGAACATGGAGTCACTTTCAGTGTATCAGGCGAAGTCATGTCCTGAGATCCTGATCTTTGCGTTGCTTAAATGACCATTGAAGTTGTGGTAAAGCTTTAAATTGATTTTCTTTCCGTTGTAATTGACTGTGTATTTGCCTGCAAGTATATCCTTGGCTGCCTTCAGACTTCCTTCACGCTCAGGCTCATTGTAAAGACCCTGATCATAGTAACGAAGCTCTCTTGCCATCTTGCCCTGACGGATAGGTCCAAACTGGTACGGCTGCCAGAGAACGCCGCGGATGGTATTGGGATATCCGCCAGCCTCTACACGGTTCATAACAACTGCGGCAACCGCAAGACGCCCCGCATAACACTGTCCGCCAGCCTCACAGTATACGATAGCCGCAAGCAGACGCAGCGCCTTTTTATATTTTTTCTTTGCTGCTTTCTTCTGGTCAGCGATCTTTTTTGCCTTCTTCTCTGAAGCTGACTGAGCCTTTCTGCGATCAGCCAAAACCTTGTCTGCTGATGCGGTAGGCACCTTGATCTCATCTACTGTCACCATATCGCCCGTTGTGACTTCATCAGACTGAACATCCTCGCACAGTGCTATTCCCTTCACAACAGAACCCGTAACAACTTCATCGTGGAAAATGGCAGGAGCGGCAACAAGCTTCTCTGCTGCGCTTGCATCCACCGTTCCAAACGATGAGATCACAAATGACATTACCAGTAAACATGCAAAATACTTTTTAAAACTCATGATAAATCTCCTAAACACTTGTTTCTTTTATCAACTTCTGTAACATTTCTGTAACATATTGTAACATATTTCAGAAATAATGCAAGCATTTTTTGGAAATTTTAACGAAAACAAACGAAAATACGCCGTATAAAACTGTTAAAAGCGGCGTATTTTCGGCATTTCACGGAAATATAATTTTTTTGAAATAAATTAAGAAAATGCTGACTTAAGGTTGCTATTCACGGCTGTCACTTCATACTTCGTAGATTTTCTCTATCTCCGCACGCATCCCGTCAACGCTGCACACGGTATCATGCAGTACCGGCGCTGTGCGTATAGATTCTATGGCATCAGGGATCTTTACTCCTGATATCCGGTTCAGCTCATCGACCAGTTCAAAATCACCCATCTCGCCGTATTTGTCCTTGTCGATGGCAAGCATTACGCTTCTTGTAAATTTGTAGGGACTTGCGGTTGAAGCTATTACCGTTTTTGTTCTGCCGGCATCCGCATATTTCCTACAGACAAATGAAGCGACTGCTGTATGCGGATCAATAACATATCCGGTCTCATCATAAACTCTTTTGATCTCATCCGCGGTATCTGTCTCGCTTGCAAAGCCTCCTGTAAACTCCGAGAGCCTGTCCCTCATCTCATCGGTGATCGTGTATTCGCCCTCACCGGCAAGGCTCTTCATGAAAGCTGCGTTGGCATCCGGATCATCTCCCGCTATTCTGTAGATCAGTCTTTCGAGATTGCTTGATATCAGGATGTCCATTGATGGAGAAGATGTGAGAACAAAGTCTCTTTTTCTGTCATATGTACCGCTTCCAAAGAAATCAAACAAAACCTTGTTCTCATTTGATGCGCAGTAAAGTCTTCCTATGGGAAGTCCTGCCTCCTTTGCATAATAAGCGGCTAAAATATTACCAAAGTTCCCCGTCGGAACGACTACATCCATTTTTTCCCCGGACTTAAGTTCACCCCTCTTTATCAGCTGCGCATAGGCATAGACATAGTACGCGATCTGAGGTACGAGTCTCCCGATATTTATGGAATTCGCAGATGAAAACTGATAACCCTTTTCGTTCATCCTTGCAGCAAATTCCCGGTCATTAAATATTTTCTTGACACCGGTCTGGCAATCATCAAAATTGCCATCGACCCCGATAACATGAGTGTTTTTGCCGGGTTCAGTGACCATTTGCTTTTTCTGGATGGGGCTCACACCGTCCTTGGGATAAAAAACAACGATCGATGTCCCCTCCACATCGGCAAAGCCTGCTAAAGCAGCCTTGCCCGTATCACCCGATGTCGCGGTAAGTATCACTATCTCATTGGTAACACCGTTTTTCTTTGCTGCCGTAGTCATCAGATACGGAAGTATGGATAGAGCCATATCCTTGAACGCTATGGTCTTCCCGTGGAAAAGTTCCAGATAAAAGGGGGCGTTCTCATCTGTCGGGCGCACGGACTCCCCGTCTGATGGTCTGCCGGTACCTGAAGCCCCTTCATCAGCCGTCACTAAAGGAGCTATGACTCCGGTATCAAATTTCTCATCGTATGCGCCTTTTATACAACTGCGCAGCTCTTCCTCAGAAAAGTCCGTCAAAAACAGCTTCATGACCTGATAAGCGGTTTCCTGATAACTCCACTCGGCAAGCTCATCAAAAGAAAAATCAAAGTCCGGAATATGATCCGGGACAAACAGACCGCCATCATCGGAAAGCCCCTTAAGGATCGCCTCGGATGCCCTGATCCCCTCTCCTTTTGATCTTGTACTGTGATATAATACCTCCATATCTGTCTCCTCTCTATTACTTTTTATACGTTTTTATTTACGGCTGCCACTCCGCAGGACACAGCCTGTGTTCGACCTCGGAAAACAACTTTTCCGTCTCGCATAATACGAAATCTATGCACGCATCAACTCAATGCATTTGCTGAACTTCAGGTCGCCGCCAAACAGATCCAGTGCGCTTCCCACGGTAAAATTGATATTGCCCCTGCCCATAGTTCTTATCTTTTCTATGTCATCATAAGAAGCTATACCTCCTGCATAGGTTATGACAACATCTCTTGCCTCGCAGAGCAGTTCAAGAAGCCGCTCGTCAACTCCCGTACCCGTGCCCTCAACATTTACCGCATGGATCAAAAATTCATCACAGCTGTATGAGAGCATCCTGATCAGCTCATGGCTCAGCTCCACATCAGTAAACTTCTGCCACCTGTCCGTCACTATATAGTATTTATTGTTTCTTATTCTGACAGACAGATCGAGCACCAGATGTTTTCTCCCCGTCACAAACTTGATATCCTCCAGTCTGTCATATCTGATCTTTCCGTCAGAGAAAACATACGAGGTGACTATAACATGCGATGCACCCATCTCCAGAAAATCCTCGGCATTCTCAGCATCTATGCCGCCGCCTATCTGCAAAGCATCAGGCCATGTTTCAAGCGCCTGTCTTGCAAGCCTTAAGTCCTCCTCATATTCAGGCGTTCCCTTCTTGTCAAGGATTATGATATGTCCGCCTGCAAGTCCGTTTTTTTTGTACAGCGACGCATAAAAAGAAGCATCCTTGTCAGAGACATAATTCTCCTCAGGATGCCCTACATCGGATATAGTCCCTCCTATCAGCTGCTTGACCTTCCCTCCGTGGATGTCAATACAAGGTCTGAATTCCACTTTGAACACCTCACATCTCTCAAAACCTCAGCATGGCACAGCCGGTGTCAAACCGTCCATCAAACCAACTTGTGGAATGTCTTTGTATGATTATCAACTTCCTTCTTTGAACTAAACGTCTCTCCGCAAAACTGACATCTGAACAAAGCCTTTTTTCCGAAATTTCCGATTCCGGCAGCTCCGCCGTTCAGACTCTCCAATTCGTCATCATTCAATTCTTTGATCTGCTCATCACTCATATCGATTCTCCTTTCGTCAAACGCTCCTATACGTCACGCGCTCACACATCATCACAAGTGTGTCCGCAATTACTGTCACTGATATTTCCCTAATTATACAAAAAAGCATCGAAGGTTGCAAGTTATTTTTAAAAAATTATGTGATCAGTTTATTTGCTGGCGTTTTACAAGCTCAGCAAAGTAACCCTTGCTTTTCAAGTTCCTCATACGTCCCCTCGTGTGCTATCCTGCCATCCTCCAAAACTATGATCCTGTCACATGAGCGTATGGTCGAGAGTCTGTGAGCAATTACAATTCTCGTACAATTGAGCCTGTCAAGAGCCTCCGTGACCTTTTTTTGCGTGCGGTTATCGAGTGCTGATGTCGCTTCATCGAATATCAGAAGCTTTGGGTCTCCTGCCACTGCCCTCGCTATGAGCAGGCGCTGTTTCTGTCCTCCTGACACTCCGCCCTGCCCCTCGGCTATCATGGTGTTCATTCCCATCGGCATTTCCCTGATATCATCCGCGATACCCGCGATCTCAGCTGCCTTCCACGCTTCCTCGGCGGACAATCCGGGACGGGTGAGCGATATATTGTCATATATGCTTCCGGGTATGAGCTCACCGTTTTGCATCACAACGCCCATTCCGGATCTGAGAGACTTCATGTCTATATTTCTGATGTCAGTTTTGCCAAAATACACTCCGCCTCTCTCCGGCTTTTCAAATCCCATGATCAGTCTGATAAGAGTTGACTTGCCGCACCCTGTCTTTCCTATGACCGCCACATACTCACCGTTGTTTATTGTCAGAGAAAGGTCTCTGAGGACAAATCTGCCCTCCTGGTCATATCTGAAATACACATGTGAGAATTCTATCCCGCCTCTTACCGACCGCATGATCTTTTTTTCCTTGGACGTCTCAGGCTCCGCCGCAAGTATCGGCTCTGCAAGCTTCATGGCAGGACGTATCATGGCAAGCTGATATACTGAGGTCCCGAGTGTCGTAAAAGCTCCCATCACAACTGCATACGCCGCATTGAAGGCATAATAATCATCTATACCGACCCCCTCATGCACCGCAGTCATATATATAAAAAGGGTTCCGATCAAAGTCACTGCCTTAAAGAGAGCGCTTTCTATTTTGAGAAAAAACGGCGGATCATACACAAGAGACGCTCCCTCGGAATACATGGATGCCCACTTGGCAAACGCCCTGTTCTCGGCTCCTGTCAGCCTTATCTTTCTAACGCCCGATATCATGGCGTATTTCATTCCGTTTTCCAATGCCTCATGCGCAAGATGCTTTTCATTCACCTTTGTTCTGATGATTCCTCCCACGGTCATGATCAAAAAGGTCAAAAATATAGCAGCAAGCGAAGGAACCACAAGACCTTTCCCGTATTGTATGATCTGAACCACATAGACCAGGGATGTCAGTGATAAAAGTCCCATTCCAAACAGTTCTTCGATTATTATGTCACAGATCTCTCTCACAGAGACTGCCCTCGCGGCGAGTTCTCCTGAGGTGAACCCTCTGAAAAAACGGACATTCAAGCTCAACAGCCTTGTCATAACGGCTGCCTCTACCTGTAATGACGTGGACAGCATCATTCTCTCGACCAGAATATCTTTCACCGTGGAAAAAAGCTCGCCTGATAATCTGACAAGTAAAAGAGTCAGCGCCATGGTGACAAGGATATTATAGCTTCCCGTAGAAACCGCAGGACCGATAAGAGCCTTGGTGACAGACGGAACGAGCATTCCTATACCGGCACATATAAATGATATTATTATTACTCTCAGTATATCAAAAAAAGAAAGACAGTTAAACATATATGACAACAGATCCCTGATGCCAAGCTTTTTTAACGGAAGCGGTCTGTAAAAGCAGTACGCCCGGGAACTGATCAGTGATTCATTTTTTTTATTGATCTTTACCTTTTCCCCGTTTCTCGGATCCATATAATAATATCCGCTGAATTTCCCGGGGATCAGGGCTATGGGTATATCTCCGTCCTCAAGAGTGCCGAGCATGGGTCCAAAGGCTTTTTTGTGCCATGCTTTGTCAAGAGTGACTATGCGCTTCATCATACCGTGAGGACGCATGAGATACTCTATCTCATCCTCTTTATCCCTGACATCATCAGGTATCTCAGACGATCTGAAATGATAGTATTTAAGGATCTCATCCATGGCATTTCTGGTAAAGAGCTTATCATCGATAAATTCGACAGAACCCTTTTTCCCGAGGATAGATGATGCGACCTCAATAAATGCCTCCTCGAGGGCATCATCATCCATGCTCTGTCTTGCCCTTATCTGATCATCAAACCAACTCATATCACTCACCTACGACCAATTCTTTATAGATACCGTTCATGGCAAACAGCTCATCATGTGTTCCCTTCTCAACGATCTTCCCGTGATCCATGACAAATATCTCATCGCTGTCCTTTACCGTACTGAGCCTGTGCGCGATCACTATACAGGTGATCCCTCTGGCACATATAGCCTTGACCACCTCTGCCTCTGTTTTGGAATCAAGCGCGGAGGTGGCTTCATCAAGGATCACTATTGACGGATCCTCGGCAAGCACTCTTGCTATCTCAACACGCTGCCTCTCCCCGCCCGAGAGATTTTTGCCGCCCTCAGCGATCATGCCCTGATATGCGCCCTCTCTTGCCATGATCTCATCGTGCAGATCGGCATCCCTGGCTGCGAGTATCATCTCAAAATCCTCTATCGCGGAATCCCACATTTTTATATTGGCGGCAAATGTATCCTCAAACAGTATTATATCCTGGTCAACGACAGCCAGAGATCCTGTCAGTACCCTCCTGTCTATTTTTTCTATCGGTATCCCGTCAAAGAGTATCTCTCCCTCCCACGGAGAGTATAACCCGGACAAAAGACCTGCTATCGTGGATTTGCCGCATCCGCTCTCACCGACAATCGCGATCTTTTCGCCGGCTTTGATATCAAAGCTTATATCCTTTATCAGCGGCTTGTCTTTGATACCATAACCAAATGTCAGATTTTTTATGCTGATGTTGCCTTTCAGCTTCTCATATTTCGTATCCGGGAGAGTATCAGAAGCGCCGGAGCGCGCAAAAACCTCATCCTCAGGGTAGTTCATGACATCCTCTACCCTCTCCATCTGCATCGTCATCTCCCTGATCGCCTGGCTCGACGCGATGGTGGAAACGGCAGGTCTCATAAAAAGTGCTATTATCTCCTGAAAAGAAAGTATGGCTCCGAGGGCGATCTCACCGTGTATCACCAGATATACGCCTGCTATCAGCACAATATCCTCGGAGATCTCATGTATCATATTCGGGATTATATTCAGATAGGCATCTTTTTTTACATACCTTGATCTGCTCTCATATACCGCGCTCTGATAACCTGACCACTTGCCAAAAAAACCGCTCTCTGCCCCGCAGGATTTGATGGTCTCTATCATATGCATCCCCGAGAGCGTATATGAGTGAAGTCTTCCCTCGTCCCTGACCTGTACCCTCGTTATATTTATCCTGCTGTTTGATATTATCCTCGCCATGAGTATATGCAAAAAAATACCGAAGACTCCGATCAGGGAGAGATAGATATGCTCTCTTAACATGATCACCAGATATATGATCATCATAAATGAATCTAAAACAAGAGGCGCAACATTTCTGATAAATGTCTCTGCAATCTGAGCGTTCATCTCCTGTCTGTCCATAATATCTCCCGCCATTCTCTGGGAGAAAAATGACATCGGAAGCCTGAACATATGCCACATATAATAAACACTTCCCATCACCGACATCCTGCCGTTGATGCGAAGGGTGTATATTGCCCTGATCCACTCGGTTATTATGCTTAAAATCGTAAATAAAGCCAGAATATAAAAGAACGGCTCCACCCATCCGGGCTGGGTGCCGCCGAGAATATCATTTAGGAAGACCGCCGTCATTCCGGGGTTTACGGCATCAAAAAAATATGCTACAAACGTGGTTAGGACGACAAAAACGATCGCCTTTTTGATACCCCTTGAACGAATGCTGATAAATTTTGTGATGCTTTTTTTCTCTCCGCCGGGTTCAAAATCCTCACCGGGGAGCATATTGATAACTATACCCGTAAAGCCCTCCGCGAATTCCTCTTCTTCCATCCGCAGATTGCCCCTGGCGGGATCATTTATATAGAATCTGCCGTTTTTGATACCGTTTAATACGATAAAATGATTGTATTCCCAGAAAACAACACATGGGAAATCAGGCTCGGACTTCAGCTCGTCAAGCTCCATGCGGTATCCGTTCGCCTTTAATCCGTAGTTTCTCGCCGCCCTCACCATGTTTTTGGCATTGGAGCCATCTCTGGATACTCCGCAGTCAACTCTTAGTTTTTCAAGAGGAACCCATCTGCCATAATAAGCAAGCACCATGGCAAGGCAGGCTGCGCCGCATTCCAGATTCTCCATCTGAAGTATAACGGGTGTTTTTGCTACTTTATTTTTCTTCATTTCCACCTCATGCGTTAGTTACTATTCACGGCTTTGCTATTCACGGCTGTAACTCCACACATAAACTATCTATCCAAATACATAGCTGAACGGGCTTACGCCATCAGTCTCGATCTCTGCTTTATAAATCCCGTCCTTTAGATCACTGTCAGCCGTGATGATATAATTTGTCATATCACTTTGTAAGGTGTCTATTTCTATCTTTTTGACAGTCGTCGTTTTACCGCCGGCTTTTATCACAGCACCCTCTTGAATTATCTGTGCCGCGTCTTCATCCACAACAACAGACATGACCCCTTTGTTTACAAAGCTCTCACCATTGACCTTGATCGTAAGACTTGATGATATCGACCATATCACCACTATCAGAACCACTGCAATTACGGCTCCAAGCATGACCCACATGGATGGGCGGATGACCTTTATATATTTATCAAGCTTTTCGGGCGACGTGATCCTGTCGCTGTTTTTTTTCACATCAGAAGACATATATCTCTCCTCTCACAGATCGGTATTTGTTCTGCTAATAATAAACCGCTGATATGATCGGGGCTATGATCAATCGGTCACTTATATTCATGGTAGCATCAGTAAAACAGCTATAGCCGTTTGATCATTGATAACGAATAATTCCCCTTGATATCTTTACATTTTTATATATATTCAGGTATTCATCCGTTTCAAGCTCAACGATATAATTTTTTACATAGTTTTTATCTATGCCCTTTACCCTCAGTATATCAACGGCTTTATTATATGCGACGGCTGCACTCACCTCATCGGGATAACGCCCGACAAGCACATCGCCTCTTATGTGGATCTTTGTCTCATAAAGGGTCTTGTTTTTATCAGTATACTCTCTTACACCCTGATATGAATTTATGATCCTGATATTCGCCGATCTGAAATCCGTATTGTTTCCATTGATAAAAATATAATCGCGTCCGGCGACCGCAAAATTTTTGATGCCGTACCGGTTTAAAATGTTGACCTGCATACCGAAGTCCGCAACAAAGAGATGTCCGCCTCTGCGCATGATACTGTGATTTGAATAATAAAACATCTCATCGGAATCAAATATCAGATAATCCTCGGGAGCAAAGTAATAATAAAAGAATTTTTCTTTAAGATAAATAGGTGTTTTTATATACATGCCATTGTCACGATAGTTTATAAGAACGACCCATTTTTTAAAGGAAAGCGGACAGTCCCCGGGATAATCCTCTATATTTTTTTCTCTGTCTTTTGACAGGGCTATTGCTGTCTTATAGGCGGCATGCGCTCTGTTTTCATCATCAAAGCTGCCCAGGCTGATATGCTTGTTTCCTATCGTAACGGAGGCGCGATAATAATTCTCGCCGCTTTTTTTTCTGGCAAAATATACACCCGGAAGCATCAGAGCGTCCCCTCTACATACAAAAGCATCATGACCACCAAAACAATTCCGTTAAACACGGAACCGAGAGTCGGAGTGACCATGTAGATATCATCAAGCCTGTAGCTTTTTATCGAAAATACAAAACCGACTATCGACAGCACCAAAAGCCAGAAACCCGCAATACCTATCCATGCTCCTGATTGTCCTTTGCTTGCCCCGGATATCAGACAAAGCACACTTAATAATATAAGAGCAGCCGCACCCATAATCATGGAGATCACTCCAAGCCTTGGATGAGTGCGGTTGGAAAACTGGATTATTTGTTTACCTTTTCTTCTGCTCATGTTATATCCTTTCGATACATCAGCTTCTCAGCTCGATACCAAGCTCCTTCAGGGCGCTGAGTATCTTGTCCATGATCTTCGCCACATCGGAATCCTCCAATGTTCTCTCCGAATCTCTGAACCTGATGGTATAGGCAAGCGACTTTTCATCCTCACCTACGTTCTCACCCTCGTAAACATCAAAGAGATGGAACTCCTCGAGTATCCTGCCGCCGTTCTTTCTGATGATCTCCTCGATCTGTGATGCAAGAACCGCCTTTTTCATGACGAGTGAAATATCTCTGGTTATGGCGGGGAACTTGGCTATACCCTTGAATTTTATTTCCCTGTGTACGATATCAGTCACCTTGCCAATGTCAATACACGCGACATATGCCGCGGTCTTGATACCATAGTTGTCACATACCTCGGGATGAACCTGACCGAGGAACCCGATGACCTCATCCCCTATCAGTATCTCGGCGTGACGTCCGGGGTGCAGATACGGGTGTCTGTCTGAATTTGGCACATATTTTACGGACCCTGTCGCGGGACCATTGATATAGAATTCCTCGAGACAGCCCTTGAGATCATAAAAATCACCCTCGCCGTACATGCCCAAAGTGAGGATCCTGTTTTCCACAGGGAGCTCTGTCAGAGGAAGCGCCTTCGGAATATAGACCTTTGCCATCTCGTAGAGCCTTACATCCTTGTTGCGGTTGTTATAATTGGTCGCAAGGGATGAGAGGATCCCGTTCAGGGATGTCGTTCTCATGAGAGAATAATCGGCTCCGAGCGGATTGGATATCTCTATGGCTTTTCTTCTGTCATCATCCTCCTTTATAAGCAGCTGGTCAAATACCTTCGGTGACTCAAAAGAAAATGTCATAGCCTCGGAAAAACCGTATTTTTCCAAAATGCCCCTGATGCTGTTCTGGATCAGCATGAGCGCGGATGTCCCTCCCATGGTGGTCTCTCCCTTGGGAAGAGTCGTAGGGATCTTGTCGTATCCGTAGAATCTTGCGACCTCTTCGGCAAGGTCATTGAGACATAAAATATCCTGTCTCCATGTAGGTACATGAACTGTTTTTTTCTCACGATCCGGGATGAGCTCTACCTTCTCCCAGTATCCGCACATCTCGTCCTCACTCAGCTCAAAACCTATGAGATCATTGATCCTTTCCACATCATAGGCTACATCTATGGGCTCTTTTTTTACCGGATACTCATCGACCACTCCCGGTACCACGTCGCCCGCATCAAGCTCCTCTATCAGCTCACAGGCTCTGTTGATGGCTTCAAGAGCCGTATTGGGATCGAGCCCTTTTTCAAACTTTGCCTGCGCATCAGTCCTCATTCCGAGTCTTTTTCCTGATTTTCTGATGTTGACCCCGTCAAAGCATGCTGCCTCAAAAAGCATGGTCTTTACATCATCGGTGATCATGGAATTCTCACCGCCCATGATACCTCCGATCGCTACTGATCTGTCAGCATCACATATCATGAGAACATCGTGATCAAGCTCTCTCTCCTGTCCGTCAAGAGTTGTAAATTTCTCTCCGTCAGCAGCGCGCCTGACTATGATCTTGTGTCCTTGCAGCGTATCGTAGTCAAATGCGTGCATGGGCTGACCGAACTCCTCCATAACATAGTTGGTGATATCGACTATGTTGTTGATCGGGCGGATACCTGATGCCGCAAGGCGTCTTTTCATCCATTCGGGAGAGGGCTTCAGTCTGATGTTTTTCACTACTCTTGCGATATACCTTGAACACAGCTCCGGAGCCTGGATATCTACGCTTATCAGATCCCTGACATTCTCTCCTCCGGCGCTTCCGGAGTCGGAAGAAACGACAGCCGGCGGAACAAACTTCTTGCCAAAGGTGGCTGCTGCCTCTCTTGCAATACCGATCACACCGAAGCAGTCAACACGGTTGGATGTGATCTCATATTCAAAGTTGGCGTCTCTTAACCCCAGCACACTGACAGCATCAGACCCTACAGGTGCGGATGCGTACTCAGGATTGTCACTGAGTATATAGATACCGTCCTCCGGCGCATCCGGATAGAATTCTTTTGATGAGCCAAGTTCCTCGATCGAGCACATCATACCGTTTGACTCTACTCCTCTAAGCTTTCCCTTTTTTATCTTGATGCCGCCGGGAGTTTTGGTGCCGTCGTGACCGCCTGCCACTCTGCCGCCGCTCAGTACCACCGGGACCTTTTGACCCTCTTTTACATTTGGCGCACCCGTAACTATCTGTGTCGTGGTGCCCTCTTCATCTATCTCCACCTGACATACTACAAGCTTGTCAGCGTCCGGATGCCTGTCGATCTTTGCGATCCTGCCGACTATTATGTTGTCAAGGTCAGCATCAAACTTTTCATATCCCTCGACCTTGGTTCCGGACATAGTCATAGCATCCATATATTCCTGCTCAGTGCAGTCAAGCTCGGGCACATAAGCTTTTATCCATGATAATGGCGTGTTCATAGTTATCCTCCTTGTTTATCCTTCGGTCATCCTCGCTAAAACTGACTAAGAAATCTAATATCGTTTTCGTACAAAAGACGCATATCATCGATCTCGTATTTGAGCAGCGCGATACGCTCCAGCCCGACACCGAAGGCAAAGCCCGTATATTCCTCAGGATCTATACCGCTCATCTCAAATACATGCGGATGCACCATGCCGCAGCCGAGGATCTCTATCCAGCCCTCGCCCTTGCAGAATCTGCAACCCTTGCCTCCGCACTTAAAGCAGGACACATCCATCTCGGCGCTCGGCTCGGTAAACGGAAAATGGTGAGGTCTGAACTTGACCTTTGTATTCTCACCGAACATCTTTCTTGCAAACAGCTCCAGTGTTCCCTTCAGATCGGCAAACGTGATATGCTTGTCAACTACCATGCCCTCGACCTGATGGAACGATGGTGAATGTGTGGCATCCACATCATCACTTCTGAATACTCTGCCTGGTGATATCATCCTGATAGGCAGACGTCCCTGTTCCATCATGTGGACCTGCACAGATGAGGTCTGTGTTCGTAGCAAGATCTTATCATTTATATAAAAAGTATCCTGTTCGTCCTTTGCCGGATGACCATCCGGTATATTCAAAGCTTCAAAATTATAATAATCGTACTCTATTTCAGGTCCATCCACCACTTCATAGCCCATTCCGACAAATATCCTCTCGATCTCTTCAAGAGCTATGGTGTTGGGGTGACGGTGACCGAGGTTGAGCTTCTTGCCCGGCAGGGTAACATCGATCACCTCGGATCTCATCCTTGCCTCTCTTTTTGCCCTCTCAAACTCAGTCCTCTTTTCGTCTAATAACTGTTCGATCTTCTGTCTGGCATCATTTACCATCTGTCCGACCTTCGGTCTGTCCTCCGGCGCCACATCCTTCATCCCTTTGAGCACAGCAGTAAGCTGACCCTTTTTTCCGAGGAATGAAGTCTTGATATCATTCAGCGCCTCGAGCTGTTCACTTTTTTGTATGCGTGACAGCGCATCCTCTACGATCTTATCAAGATTCTCCAATGTTGCTATCCTCCGTTTTTAATAAAAATACTATGTGATCGGAACTATAAACCGTCCCACTCCTATATATATAACCACCAATAATACCACAAACATCAATATCGGCAGTATCAGCTTCACCGTATCAAGACTCACATTCTCATCATGCAAAAACTTGGCCCTCCTCCATATGAACAGCAAAAGATGTATGATAAATATCCCACCAAACATCATCGCCGAGGTCATGACCTCCTTTTGGAAAAAAAATGAGAACAGAATCCACTCTATTAGTAATATCGTTCCCTGAAAAGGAAGTGTAAGTACATACGGTATACCAACCGTCCTGACCTCGTCAGGCTCCTCATACTCCATCTCCTTCGCTTCCTCGATATCATCCTGCATCTCTTTGATATCTGAGTACTGCTTCTCGGGATTTGATTCCAGACACTTTTCTATGACCTGCTTGTAGCGTCCCTCATAAGAGGACACCTTGCCTTTCGGTTCCTTGCCGGTCAACAGCTCATGAAAAAGCCTTCCCAAGAATTCAAGCAAATTAAACCTCGGTTTCTTGGGGTCTGCCGGCTCAAAATCAAGAAACTTCACATGACCGCCGCTGGTAATAAATATATTGCTTTTTTTGAGATTCCCATGACTAAGAGGCGGTTGGATCTCATTGAGCGCCTTCACCGCCTCGCATATCCTGTCCATGATCTTTTGTGCCTCTGCCTCGGTGTATTTGGACTTTTGGGCACGTTTGCCCTCCATTATCTCCTGCATGGTGGCACCCTTTAAATAGTCCTCGACAACAAGCGTATTACCGTCAAAGAACTTGACATCGTGAACTCTCGGCCACTCGGTATATCCAAGCTGCTTCATCCTCTCATACAGCTTGGCGCAGTTCTTGCCGTGATACAGCTTCAAAAGAGCCTCCGGTCTTCCGGGCTCCTTCATGCACCTCACCTTATATATGGTGACATGCGCATTTTTTTTGATGGGTTCCCCGGTAGGAACATATAGTTTGGTAACAAACTCCTCCTTCTCCGAAGCCACTTATATCTCCTTTCACAATGTCTGTATCGGATACAGCTCTGAAAGTGTAACCTTACCATCAAGCGCCTTGTAAACGACAACAATGCTGTATGTTGTCTCGGCTCCGGGATATACTCCCGTGCTTTCTGATATGTAGCAAATGTTTTCTCCCGCTACGGTCTGTGTCGCGATCACACCTACAGGCTTGTAATTTACACCAACAAGACCATTAAATGCTTTCTCAAAATCAGCCTTCTCTGTTTCAGTCAGTGATGCGGGCACCTTCTGTGTAAAGCCGCCTGATGTTCCCTCCGTCATGAGAGGCTCGACCTCGGTGGTCTTGATATCAGTGATCTCCGCTTTTCCCTCGAGATCCGCATAGATAGTGACGATCGCATATACAGGCTTGGGGTTTTGTACCACGGGCTTTACCGTACAGAGGATCCTGTAATTTGTTCCCGCTACGATCTGGGTAGCCAAAAGAGCTATAGGCTCATATGTGGCTCCGACAAGTGTCTCTGTAGCCTTGGTAACGGCCGCCTTCACATCATCGGTGATCTCGGGCGACTGTGCTGTAGTCCATCCTCCATCGATTGGGAATGTCTGTTCCTCATCACTTAAAACACTCACTGAACACTTCAGCTTGAAGCTTTTTACCTTTTTACCTCTTTTTACCTTCACGACCGCTTTCACATGGGTCTCTCCAACACTGACTCCTGTTACAAGTCCTTTTTTGCTTACGGTAGCGATCTTTTTGTTGAGTGATTTCCACGTTACGCTCTTTACCTTGTTGCCGTTGTTTACGACTTTAAGCTTTGCGGTATCACCCGTAACCATAACGATTGACTCAACAGAGAGCGCAGGCTTCTCCTTCGCCTCTGCTTCCATGACCGGCACCATTGAAAATACCATGACGCCCGAGAGCGCTGCTGCCATGACCTTTCTTTTCATAAACAATTCTTTTTTCATAAATAATTCTCCTTTCCAAATTTTAGAATGCTTTATGTTCTTGCCCGTATAAAAAAATTCAAATATGCCCTTTTTGCAAATACATAAGCAATTTCATAAACTAAAAATGCGACCACTCCGCCTCCTATCATCACCCATATACTCCAGTCGTAATCAAATAACCATTTGAGTGCCTGCTCACCAAGAAACAGTCTCGGCAAAAATAATATCACCGGCAGATATCCGGCATAAAATATCAACAACCTGATCACAAAATGAAGTGCGTTTATCTTTTTCTGATCACTGATCAGTTTCTGTACCGGCTTGTAGCTCCCCTCACTTAATATGATAAAGCCTCCCATAAACAAATATAAAAACACATGCGTTTTTATGGGATTTAACAAAAAATCAAGCAGAGCACAACCGATAAAAAGCATCACCCCTGCTCCAAAGCCGTGCCTGATAACGGCAAGGCCTGTTAAAAAAGCAGCAATAGCCGTAAAAAACAATGTATTGACGGATATGACGGTTCCGAGTATCAAAAGTACCACACTGACAGCAGCCATAATACTGAGCTCTGCCACAATGCGGGTACGCTCCTTTGATCCTCTTCTGCGTCCGAACTCTCCGCCGTAGTCTCTTTTCTCACTGTCAGGAGTCTCTGTACCGGTCTGTTCAGCGGTCTTGTCCTCATCTCTTACATGCATGAGCAGAGATCACCTCCCATACACTCACAGCATGTATCAGCACACCACAGATCGCAGCAGATATTACCGGTACCGCAGCTGCTGTTATTTCCTCCGCCATAGTTTCCGTAGCCGCCATAACCGCCGCCTCCGCCATAGCCTCCGCCAAAGCCATAGCCTCCGCCAAACGGTGAAGCGTTGCC
>JAGBOK010000016.1 GCA_017633905.1 Eubacterium sp.
CTTCGTAAACATAGTAAAATCAAGGAAACTCATTTTGACAAAATAGGAGGGATATCATGAAACATCGTATTTTTTCTGTTGTATTGTGTTTGGTTATGATCTGTTCATTTTTATTGCCATCTGCCGGTTGTATTGGCGCAAAAAAGGCGGTAAAACTAAAGCAGACCTCTGTCAGCCTCAAGGTCGGAGAGAAGAAAAAGATCAAGGTAAAAAACGCACCAAAGTCTGCAATAATAACATTTGCCTCTGACAACAAAAAAGTAGCCTCCGTAACAAAATACGGAGTTATCAGGGCAAAAAATATTGGATTTGCCGGCATTACGGTTCGCATAAAAAAGAAAAATAAGACCATCAAAAAACTATATTGTATGGTCGAGGTCGTCCGCGCTCCGTATGAGCCTAAGCTAAGTGATGAGTTTACCGGGGACAAGGATGCGCCGATCGATGAGGCGTTCGCGGATCAGGTCAGGGATTTTTCTGTTGATATGTTTAGGATAGCTGCGGCAGATGATGTGTCCTCAGGGAAAAACACCATGATATCACCGTTCTCGGTGCTGACTGATATGATGATGGCAGCCGGTGGGGCAGATGGGACTACTCTTGATGAGATGAAGAAGGTGATGTGTGGCAGTGTCGGCTTCGATTCTTTTAGAAAAAGCTTATCTGATCTGAATGCAAGATTTTTTTATTCTGATCCTGTGATCTTCCACATGGCAAATTCCGTATGGGTTCGTGATGAGGACGACAGGATAAAGGTAAAACAGTCATTTCTTTCTGACAGCCTGAAGTGGTACAATGCAGAGGCGTATCAAGTTCCGTTTGATGCGGCATTTGCGGAAAAAGTAAATGCGTGGGTGAACAAAAATACCCTCGGTATGATACCGAAGCTTATGGAGGGAGCGCCAGCTGATTCTGATGTGATGCATCTGATCAACGCTATAGCATTTGAGGGGGCGTGGGCGGAGCCCTATACTGATTTTCAGATATATGAAAAGGGCGAATTTACATCCGCCAAAGGAGAAAAAGAAAAAGCGACTATGTTATGTGATACACAAAGCACATATTTTCATGATGAAAACGCAACAGGCTTTGCAAGACCGTATGAGGGCTATTCTTACTCATTTGTTGCCATACTTCCCAATGAGAATATCAGTGCAGCTGATTATCTGAAAAATCTTGACGGCAAGACGTTTGCAAACTTTATAGGGTCCTCGCAGGGCGGATATGATGTTCATACAAGGATCCCGGAATTTGCGTATGATTATTCCAATGAATTAAATGCTCCCCTGAAGGAAATGGGTATCAAAAATGCTTTTGATGAGGATGCGGATTTTTCTTCCATGGCTGAGACCAAGAGCGGTGCGCTCTATATCGACAAGGTCATACACAAAACGCATATAGAGCTTGACAGAAACGGCACAAAGGCGGCAGCCGTTACGGACGTTTCCATGAGTGATACGACATCGCTCGAGCCTGATCCTAAAAAGTCGATAGATATTTTTCTTGACAGACCGTTTATATATGCGATAATAGAAAGAGACACGGGGATACCGGTGTTCATGGGAGTTTTAAATACCCTGAAACAGTAGTGAAGCATTGCTCTGATTACAGAGAGGCTCATATATACGATCCGGGAATACTGCTTGGAGGTGGATCTATGATTCTTTTTATAAATGCATGTGTAAGAGAGGGATCAAGGACTAAAAAAATTGCAGATCATCTGCTTGGTAAGTTAGGTGGAGATGTAGAAGAAATCAGGCTTTTTGATATAACTTTTCCAAAGACTGATGAAGCTTTTCTTGATATGCGTGACCATGCAAAAGAGACCGGGGATTATTCTGATCCTATTTTTGAACTTGGGAAACAGTTTGCGGCGGCTGATACCATAGTCATAGCAGCGCCATATTGGGATTTGTCATTTCCGGCTGTTCTCAAGTCATATTTTGAGCATATCAATGTACTCGGGGTTACGTTTGAGTATTCTGAGAACGGTGCTCCTATAGGGCTTTGCAGGGCAGACATGCTTTATTATGTCACAACATCAGGCGGTCCGTTTGCGCCTGATGAGTACGGATACGGATATGTGGATGCGCTGGCAAAGAACTATTACGGGATCAGAGAAACAAAACTGATCAAAGCAGTGGGACTCGATACAGACATAGAAGGAGCTGATGCAGAAGTTGACAAATGTATAAGAATGATATACACTGATAACATATAGCAAAGGTTGTTATTGGATTACTATTAAGCATGAGGTGACAAGTATGTCTACCCGGGGACACGGGTTCTTATCAACAAATATGGTTGCCGCGATGCGGATGAACTTAGGGAGTTAGAAGCGAGATCAACTATGGGGAACCTCGTTTATCTCCAACTTCATCCGCTTCGTGGCAAATCTTTTTTATCAATAAATAACCCGAAACAGGAGAGATAAAAATGGATGATATTGTGATCCTTTTTGACAAGAAAAAAGATCCGGGGCAGGAGACTGCCAATGAGCTTGCGAGATATCTTGAAAATGAGGTGAAAACTGTGAGGATCACCTCGGAAGTGTCTGAGATAACGGATAAGGCTGATATCGTATTGGTGCTCGGCGGAGACGGAACCGTGATCCAGGCGGCAAAACAGGTCGCCGGCAGAGGGATCCCGATACTTGGGATTAATTTCGGGACGTTGGGCTTTCTGACAGAAGTAGAGAGACCGAGGCTCCACCAGGCTATGGATGAGCTGCTCGAAGGACGCTATACCATAGAAACACGCATGGCTCTCACATGTGAGATACATCAGGAAGATGATATCAGGACGGTGGGACCGGTCATCAATGAGTTCGTTGTCTGCAAGCAGGATTTTGGACACATGGTCACGATAAGCGTCTATGTGGATGATAATTACGTTGATACCTATGTCGCTGACGGGATCCTGATCTCGACCCCCACGGGCTCAACAGCATATAACCTCTCTGCACAGGGACCTATACTTGCCCCGGATATGGAGGCTCTCATCATCACGCCTATATGCCCTCATTCTCTAAGCAAAAAACCATTGATCGTATCCTCTGACACGACCATCAGACTAAAGATCAACCGGACAAAGGCAGCGTATTCCGATGAGGCTGCCATTCGCGGTGACGGCTTGCTGCTTGGCGAAGCGACCTCCGGAGATGAGTTTACCATCAGAAAGTCGGCAGCTACCTTTGATATGATCCATGTCGGAGAGGTCAGCTTCTACGACAAGATGAGAGTCAAACTCGGCTGATGGGCAAAAAAACTTGCATATTTCGAGTTATTATGATATAATGACAAATTGTTGCAATCGTATGCAGAGATATGCATTCTGATAAATGCGAGGGGCCTTTTGCAAACGTCGGTGCGCAGCCGAGGTATTTTCGAGGCGTGCACCGTTACGTTTGGAACTGAGCGCAAGCGATGTCCCAAGCATTATCAGAAGCATATCTCGGACAACACTCTTGATAACACCCCGTACTATACCATCCCGTACTACACAAGGAGCAAGGAGAAATCATGTCAGGACACAGCAAATTTTCAAACATCAAACACAAAAAAGAAAAAAACGATGCCAAGCGCGGCAAGATCTTTACAGTCATTGGACGTGAGATAGCCGTTGCAGTCAAGGAGGGAGGCGCAGACCCCGCGGCAAACTCACGACTCAGGGACGTCATTGCCAAGGCAAAGGCAAACAATATGCCAAATGATACGATAGAGCGCGGCATCAAAAAGGCTGCCGGAGACGTGGATGCGGTGAATTATGTATCATGCACCTACGAGGGATACGGTCCTGCCGGTACTGCCATCATAGTTGAGGCGCTGACTGACAACAAAAACCGTACCGCGGCAAATGTCAGGAACGCGTTTACCAAGGGCGGCGGCAATGTCGGAACGACTGGTTGTGTCTCGTATATGTTTGATGAAAAGGGACAGATACTTATAGACAAGGAAGAATATGAGACGGATCCGGATGATCTGATGATGATGGCTCTTGATGCCGGTGCGGAGGACTTTAGCGAAGAAGAGGACTCATACGAGATCCTGACTGCGCCCGCTGATTTTTCTGCGGTGAGAGAGGCTCTCGAAAAGGAAGGTATCCCGATGGCTCAGGCAGAGATAACCATGATCCCACAGAACTATGTAGAGATTACATCCGAGGAGGATCTGAAGCAGTTTGAGAGGATACTTGATCTTCTTGATGACGAGGATGATGTCCAGAATGTCTATCACAACGCCGACATATAATGATGCACGGAAAATAGTATAAGAAGGCACTTTGTGCAAGGGGACGCATTGATCAGCGTTTCCCTAATACTAAAATAATAAGAGGAAAAATCAATGCCCATAACACATTTTCTTGAAAAAAATGCAGAACTCTATCCAAACGATGTGTGTCTCGTTGAGATCAATCCCGAGATACAGGAGATCCGCCGTGTGACATGGCGTGAGTACGACCTGATCGAGACCAATCCCATGAGCCACTACCGCAGGGAGATCACATGGCAGGTGTTTGATGAGAAGGCAAACCGATTTGCTCAGCTTTTGTTATCAAGAGGGATCAGAAAAGGCGATAAAGTTGCCATACTTCTCATGAACTGCCTTGAATGGCTTCCGATATATTTTGGCGTGTTAAAGACGGGAGCGTTGGCTGTACCGCTCAACTTCAGATATGCTCCTGATGAGATAGAGTATTGTCTTGATCTCGCGGAGGTGAACGCCCTTGTGTTTGGCCCTGAGTTTACGGGACGTGTTGAGGAGATAGCTGATTCCATCAGTACGAACAGGCTGCTTTTCTATGTGGGAGGGGACTGTCCGACCTTTGCTGAGGACTATGACAAGCTCGCTGCCAACTGCGCGTCGGCAAGACCTGATATTGAGATCACGGACGACGATGATGCGGCGATCTATTTTTCTTCGGGAACCACGGGATTTCCAAAGGCGATACTCCACAAGCACAGAGCGCTCGTTCACTCGTGCAAGGTTGAGCAGATGCATCACGGGCAGACGAGGGATGATGTGTTTTTATGTATACCGCCTTTGTATCACACCGGAGCAAAGATGCACTGGTTCGGCTCTTTAATATCAGGGAGCAAGGCGATTCTCCTCAGAGGTGTCAATCCGCAGACGATACTTGAAACTATTTCCAATGAGAAATGTACAATAGTCTGGCTTTTGGTTCCGTGGGCACAGGATATTCTGGTGGAGCTTGATGCCGGCAGGCTAAAACTCGAGGACTATGAGCTTAAACAGTGGAGACTCATGCACATAGGAGCACAGCCCGTGCCGCAGAGTCTGATCAAACGCTGGAAGCAGTACTTCCCGTCGCATCAGTACGATACGAACTATGGTCTGTCGGAGTCCATAGGTCCCGGTTGTGTTCATCTTGGTGTCGAGAATATTGACAAGGTCGGTGCTATAGGTGTGCCGGGCTTTGGCTGGGAGACCAAGATCATAGATGAGAGCGGCAAAGAGGTACCGCAGGGTGAGGTCGGAGAGCTCGCCGTCAAGGGACCGGGCGTCATGGTATGCTACTACAATGACGAGGAGGCGACCCGGGAGGCGCTTCACGACGGATGGCTCTATACCGGTGATATGGCAGAGATGGATGAGGACGGATTTATCTATCTCGTAGACAGAAAAAAGGATGTCATCATATCCGGAGGCGAGAATATCTATCCTGTCCAGATCGAGAATTTTATATCCAAATACGAGCCTGTCAAGGATGTGGCTGTTATAGGATTGCAGGATGAGAGGCTTGGTGAGATCGCAGCCGCCATCATAGAGCTCGTTCCGGATTCGAGCTGCAATGAAGATGATATCAACAATTTCTGCAAGCAGCTCCCCAGATACAAACGGCCGCGCAAGATCTTTTTTGCCAATGTCCCGAGAAATGCCACAGGCAAGATAGAAAAGCCGAAGCTTCGCAAGATGTATCAGTCAGAGAATATCGTTGATGCGCAGAACAGAGGCTGATCGGCATATTGTATTCAACTACGGATATTTCTCTGTGATATCATTTGGAGAAATATCCGATTTTTATATTGCAGGTGAGGAGAGCTATGTTTGGATATGTGGTTGTAAACAAGCCCGAGCTAAAGATCAGGGAGTTTACGGATTATAATGCGTACTACTGCGGACTTTGTCATATGCTTAGGCACAAATACGGCATAAGCGCGGGGTTTACCCTGACCTATGACATGACTTTTCTCATAATGCTTTTGGGCTCTTTGTATGAGCCTAAGCTTGAAGTGAAGAAAAGACACTGTCCGATACACCCGGTCGCGAAAAAGCCGATGATAAGATCGGATGTCACCGAATATGCAGCCGACATGAACATTCTTTTGTCATGGGCGCATCTTCACGATGACTGGGAGGATGAGAAAAAGATCGCGGGACTTATCGGTGATACCTGCTTTAGAAGGCGTGCGGAACATGTCATCAAAAAATACCCGAGACAGGCAGAGGTCGTCAGGACATCACTGGAAAGCTTGTCAGGACTTGAAAAGCATTTTTTAAAAACATGGGATGAATCGAGGATCAAGCCTCCCCTCATAAAGTCGATGATAAAAAAACATGAGGCTGATGCCCGCAGATATGAATGGATGCAAAAGATCGGCGGAACGGAAAGCTATGCAGAGGTCGACCTCGATGAGATATCGGCTCCCTTTGGTGCGCTGATGGGCGAGCTTTTTGTCTGGAAGGACGATGCGTTTGCGCCGATCCTCAGACGCTTTGGTTTTCTACTTGGAAAGTATATCTACATAAGGGATGCCTTGGATGATATAGAAAAGGACAGAAAAAACGCAAGCTTCAATCCTTTTCTCCATGTGGACATAAATGATGATTTTAACAGGGACATCAAAAAGGAGCTTGATGTCATCATAAAAAACGCGATTGCCGAGTTTGAGAAGCTGCCTTTGGAGAGAAATATCACCATACTGAGAAACATTCTCTACGAGGGAGTGAGGACGGAAAAGAGCAAAACCACAAGGCATCCGGAGTGAGAGAGGAACCGGAAGTCAGATGAGACGGCAGACTGCCGGTTCAAAAAAAACTTGATAGCCGCCGCCGGATGTGGTATAATCGCCGTGAATAATAACAAAATCAGTTTTAGGTATAATGACCTTAAATATACAGGAGAAAACAAATGTTTAATGATCCATATCAGGTACTCGGTGTGGCAAGAACCGCATCTGACCGTGAGATAAAGAAGGCATACAGAACTTTGAGCCGCAAATACCATCCGGATAACTACACCGATCCGGCACAAAAGGAACAGGCGGAGGAACAGTTCAGGAGAGTTCAGGAAGCCTACAACGCGATCGTCGATGAGAGAAGCGGCAAGACGAGCGGTTACGGCGGCTACGGCGGCGGAGGCTATACTGATTATTCGAGCGGTTCGGAGGAAGACCGTCATTTGATGGCGGCGATCAACTATATCAGGAACGGTCGCTACAACGAGGCGATCAATGTGCTCAACGGTATCAGCAACAGGAGTGCGAGATGGTATTATCTCTCGTCCGTGGCGAATCTTGGGCTCAACAATACATCTGTTGCGCTTGACTATGCCAAGCAGGCATGCTCGATGGAGCCGGACAACCAGGAATACAGGATGTATTATCAGAGACTTCAAAACGGCAACGC
>JAGBOK010000114.1 GCA_017633905.1 Eubacterium sp.
CAGCCGCGAGGTCTATCCTTGACATAGCTGCCAAGATCGGAGATATCACCGTTCCGCAGGAAAAGCAGGGACTTGGCATCATGAGACTTTTTTCAAATGTTATCAGGTTAAAATTCGGACGCAAATGACCGGACGGAGGGTTTTATGAAACAGGTTTTTTCTATCGGTGACAAGTTGGAGATAACGCCGGTAAAGTCAGCTTTTTCATATGATAAGTCCGTAAAAAAATACACATCCCAGGTTCTTGATTTTGACAATGTAAGAACAGCCAAAATAGCAGCCCCGCTGGTCGACGGAAGGCTCATACCGCTCAGGATGGACGAGGATATCGAGCTTTGCTTTTTTACAAAAGCAGGTCTGTACCAGTGTCGGGGCAGAGTGAAAAAAAGATATTCCGACGGCAATGTTTCCGTTTTGGATGTATTGTTTGTAAGTGAACCGCAGAAATTTCAGAGAAGGAGATTCTACAGGCTTGAATGTTCGCTCGAAATGAAATACAGAAGATTGTCACGCGAGGAGATAAAAGCCACACAGGAGCTCGAACGCGCGAGGATACTTGAGGATGAGGAAAAAATAGCCGAGTGTGAACAGACGCTCGAAGCGGTAGAAAAAAACTGGAAGGATGCCGCGGTCACAAACATAAGCGGCGGTGGAATAAAGTTTCATTTGCCTGAAAGTTTAGAGGTGGGAGAGACGATAGAGGTAGATATTCCCATATCTGCCGGAAGAGGTGCGGCATCGATGAAAATGATGGCTCATGTGATAGAATCAAGTAAAAGCATGGATATGAGATCATCTTCAGCAGATGTGCGCTGTGAGTTCGACTCCATAGACAACAGAGAACGCGAGGATATTGTAAAGTATGTGTTTGAAGAACAGCGCAGAAGAATGTCCGGAGGAGAAAGATGAAAAAAGTATTAGTTATTGATGACTCTGCACTCATGAGAAGGGTCATCTCTGATATAATCAATCAGGATGAGAATCTGACGGTGGCGGCGACTGCCAACAACGGCGAAGCAGCCATGGAGCAGCTGACTCACGGAGCAAAGTTTGATGTTCTTTTGGTAGACATCAAGATGCCCAAGATGGACGGCGTCAGGATGCTGCGTGAGTTGAACCGTGCAGGGATACGCACGCCGGCGCTGATAGTCAGTTCCATCGCAAGCGAGAGCGGACGGGAGACCATCGAGGCACTGGAACTCGGAGCTCTTGACTTTATCAAAAAGCCTATCAGCTCCATCGGTGAGAACTTTGCGGATTTCAGGGTCGATCTGCTGCAAAAGATATATGTTGCAACAGGGCTCGATATCCACGGGGGAGGCTTTCATGGCGATCCCCGGAATACCGGTTCGTCGCGCACGCGAGCTGACAGCGACAGGAGCGGGAGGGATTTCACTAGGACGGCTACAGAGCCGAAAAAGGATATCACGCCCCCGGCTCCGAGAAAGCTTCACACGGCGAGAAAGGGATCAAAGCTTGTCGTGATCGCCTCATCAACAGGCGGTCCCAAGGCATTGCAGTCCGTAGTCCCGTTTTTCCCGGAGAGATTTCCGTATCCGATAGTTATAGTTCAGCATATGCCGGCAGGATTTACCAATTCTCTGGCGCAGAGGCTTGACGAGATGAGCAAGATCAAGGTCAAGGAAGCCTCGGACGGAGAGGAGCTTAAGCCCGGCACTGTATATATAGCCATGGGAGGCAAGCAGTGTGAGCTGATACACAAGCCCAATGGCTCATATTGTTTTTCCGAGAACGACAAGCCGCCAAGAGGAGGATTGAGACCGTGTGCGGATATTTTCTTTGAATCACTGGTCGATACGGCGTTCGAGGAAATAATATGCGGAGTTCTGACAGGCATGGGAAGTGACGGCACCAAGGGAATTTCCCTGATACGCCAGTCGCACAATGTCAAATGCGTGGTTCAGAACAAAGAGACCTGCGTTGTTTACGGTATGCCGAGGGCTGCCGTTGAAGCGGGTGTGGTTGATGATGTGGTTCCGCTTGAAGAGGTGACCGGCATGCTGGTCAAAAAATCAGGAGCATAATAAGCAGGAAGGACCTGCAGAAAAGAGGTAGATATGGATACAAGTCAATATTTGGATCTGTTCATCGATGAGACCAAGGAGCATCTCCAGAGTCTGAATGAGCATGTTCTTGCACTTGAAAAGGATCCGGATGACTCGGATACGGTCAATGAGATATTCCGTGCCGCTCATACACTCAAGGGTATGGCGGGTACCATGGGATTTGCGAGAATGCAGCGACTGACTCATGATCTTGAAAATGTCTTTTCAGAGATCAGGGGAGGCAATATGAAAGCCAGTCCGAAGCTGGTAGACATATTGTTCCGCGGACTGGATGCCCTGGAGGGATATCTGTCCGTTATTTCATCCGAGGGCAATGAAGGCACCGAAGACAACGAGGATATTATCAACGACCTGAATGCCATCATGCAGGATGGAGGAGGCGCAGAGGAAGAGGCTGCTCCCGAGAAAGAAGAAGAGCCTGCTCCCGAGGCACCACAGGAAGAAAAAGCGTCAGAGGGTGAGAGTGCATCTGGTGTATCTGAACCTGAAAAGGAGAAGTTCCGCGAGATCCGCGTGAACGAATCAGAGATCACCGCAATGCAGGACGCAAAGAAGGAAGGGAAAAATGTCTACGGTATCACGGTATTTCTCCAGGATACATGTGTGCTGAAATCAGCAAGAGCGTTCCTTGTGTTCAAGTCGGTAGATGAGAAGGGAGAGCTTGTAAAGTCAGTTCCTTCGACAGAGGCTATCGAGGATGAGGAGTTCGAGTTTGACTTCAGCTGGATCCTTGTTACGGGCGAGAGCAAGGATGAGATAAAGACCATGATACTCAACGTTTCGGAGGTTGATTCTGTGTATATTGATGATTTTGATATTCCCGAAAAGCCTACAGAGAATGAGGATGGAGAACCTATCAACGATTCTGCTGTGGGCACGTCAGCACCGGCAGCCAAGACTGCTGAACCGGAGAAGGCTGAGACAAAGGCTGCAGCTCCTGCCCGTGAGGCAGCTCCGGCAGCTGCTGCTCATCACGATGATGACAAGAAGAAAGCAGCGGCAGGCGGTGCCAAGGCAAAGGTAGGAAGCCGCTCAGTCCGTGTAGATATCGACAAGCTGGATGAGCTGATGAACCTTGTCAGCGAGCTGATCATTGCGAAGAACGGTCTTGTTGCCGCTTCAAGCAACGGCGAGGCGATCTCAGGCGACAATCAGGCGTTCAATGATCAGATCGAGTACCTCGAGAGGATCACCACCAACCTTCACGAGTCCGTTATGAAGGTAAGGATGGTGCCGATCGAAAGCGTAGTCAACAGATTCCCGCGTATGATCAGGGATCTCAGCCGCAAGCTCGGTAAGAAGATGGAATTGTATATGACAGGTGAGGAGACAGAGCTTGATCGTACCGTTATCGACGAGATCGGCGATCCTCTTATGCATCTTCTTCGTAACTCTGCCGATCACGGTCTCGAGAGCAATGAGGAGCGTGTCAAGCTTGGCAAGGATGAGGTCGGTTCCATCTTCCTTGATGCTTATCAGGATGGAAACAACGTAGTCATCGAAGTCAGGGATGACGGTGCCGGGATCAATATCGAGAAGGTTCGCAACAAGGCTTTGGAGAAGGGTTCCATCACCGAGAAGCAGGCTGAGTCGATGTCCGAGAAGGATTTTATCGATCTTTTGTTCCAGCCGAGCTTTTCTACGGCGGACAAGATCACGGATGTATCGGGCAGAGGCGTCGGTCTTGATGTGGTCAGAACCAAGATCGAGGCTCTCGGCGGAAGCATCAGTGCCAAGACAGTTCAGGGAGAGGGAAGTACATTCTCTATCCAGCTTCCTCTTACGCTTGCCATCATACAGGCTCTTATGGTCGAAGTGCTTGATGAGAAATATGCGATTCCGCTTAGCAATATCCAGGGTATTGAAGATATTCCGAAGAATGAGATCCGTTTTGTACAGAACAAAGAGGTCATCAATCTTCGTGGCAGTGTTATTCCTATTATCCGTTCGCATGAGATACTTGAGCTTGATGAGCTGGAGGAGCAGCCTGACAACTATGTCGTTGTTATCATGCAGAAGGGTGATCAGAGAGTCGGAATGATCGTTGACAATCTGATCGGTCAGCAGGAAACAGTCATCAAGTCACTTGGAAGACATATTACTAATGAGAAGCTGTTCAGTGGTGCGACTATTCTCGGCGACGGTGAAGTAGCACTGATCTTTGATACCAATACATTGATATAAGGAGGTGCTTAAGGAATGGCAGAACAGGTTTCAGAAGAAAATATTATAGATGCGCCGGCAGCGATCATACAGTACATTGTGGTCAAGCTCGGCGGAGAACAGTACGGAATAGATATTGCATATGTCGACAACATCGTTCGTATGCAGCAGATTACGCGTGTTGCTAAGTCCCAGCATTATTATGTTGGTGTCATCAATCTTCGTGGTGAGGTAGTTCCCATCATGAGCCTTCGCCGCAGATTTGAGCTCGAGGACATAGAATACACCCATGCGACCCGTATTATCATCGTGCGCATGGAGGATCAGTCCAGAGTAGGCTTTATCGTTGATGAGGTTCGTGAGGTGGTTGATATCGAAGAAGACACGATAGAGGTTCCGAATTTCAAGTTGGACGACAAGAAAGCAGCATATCTTGCAGGAATTGGAAAGAAAGAAGAGAGCTTGATCTCGCTTCTTGATATCCAGGCAGTAGTCGAGGAAAAGAAGAAAGCGTGAAAAAGGTATGGGCGAATTGATCCGGGTGGGTATGGCAGATTACAAGATCTGCCGTACTCCCCAGAAAATATCAACCCTTGGACTTGGGTCATGTCTGGGGGTCGTGCTTTATGATGAGAGCTCAGGCATATGCGGAATGGCTCACGTCATGCTCCCTGACAGTACGAGGATCCCTTCCCAGCAGAGCAACCGCTTCAAGTTCATGGATACCTGCCTAAAAGACATGTACGACGAACTTACGACCAAGAACAGGATCCCATCCTCCAAGCTCAAAGCAAAGATAGCCGGTGGTGCCAAGATGTTTGCCCACCGCTCTACGAATTCAATGCTTAACGTCGGTGAGCAAAACATCACCAAGGCAAAGGAAATGCTTGGGGCGTGGCGTATTCCGATCAAAGCTGAGGATACCGGAGACAGGTATGGCAGGACTATAACATTTGACCCCAGCAATTCAGAACTCCATATCAAAACTGTCGGTGTAGGGGAGTCGGTTATATGAAATATCGATTTATCCCGGCTTTTGTCATGCTCTTGGCCGGGCTCATAACCTGTATTCTTGGTATAGTACAAAAATGGCCGGTCGAGACCAATCTGATTGCTTTGGTCATTGTATTGGTCGTTTTTTATATCATAGGGCAGATAGCGGGACAGATAGTCGGAAGGGTACAGTCCGAGAGAAAAGCCATGGATGAGCTTGAAAAAAAGCAGCGTGAGGCAGAGGAGGCAAGACGCAAGGCTGAGGAGGAAGAAAAAGAACGTCTGGAGCATGAACGTCTGGTTGCCGAGGAGAGCGAACGCCGCCGCAAGCTTGCTGAAGAGAGATATGAAAGAGAGCATCAATCCTCCTTTGGAGATGACAGTGATGATTTTGACGAGGATGCTTTCGATGAATACGGAAACTATATCGGTGGATAATGATATTTTGATATATTTGTAACAGAAGGGTTCGCATATGAAGGAAGCTGAAAGACAGAAGGTCTGGGACAGATATCTGAGGACTAAAGAGACCGAGCTCAGGGATCAGCTTATTCTTGAGTACATTCAGGTCGTCAATCTTGTGGCAGGCCGCATGAGCATGTATCTTGGTTATACGGTTGAATATGATGATCTTGTGGGATATGGGATCTTTGGTCTGATCGATGCCATAGACAAGTACGATATGGCTAAAAATGTTAAGTTTGAAACATATGCAAGCCTGAGGATCAGAGGATCGATACTTGATCATATCAGAAAGATGGACTGGGTGCCAAGGACTCTCAGACAGAAGCAGAAAAAGATCGACAATGCCATATCAAAGATAGAGGCAGATACCGGCATGCCGGCAAAGGACGAGGAGATCGCAAGAGAACTGGGATTGTCAACGGATGAATTGGAGGGCTGGAGAGCCGAGACTGAGCTTTCCAACCTGATCTCTCTTGATGATTACCTCGAACAGGGGAATGAGAGCAGGCTCGACAGCTTCGGCTCCAGATTTACCGGACCCGAAGCCGCGGCGATGCAGGAAGAGATGAAGAGGCTTCTGACAGAGGCTTTGACGGGACTCACGGAAAAGGAACAGCAGGTCATAACATTATATTACTATGAGGAACTGACTCTTAAGGAAATTTCACAGGTGCTTGATGTATCGGAGTCAAGAGTGTCACAGCTTCATACGAAGGCTTTGAGAAAGATCAAGGAGCGCTTGGGTGATTCTTGTGATCTTTTGAATTTGTTTTGAGGGGATGTTTTTTATATGGGGAAGAATGCTTATTTTGAAGTTATCAATAACGAGGACAAGATGTACCTTTGGGTGCATCCTGCCGAGGGAGACGGAGAGATGTTCCAGTTCGAGGAGGTGACCAAATACCTCGGGACCATCTCTTTTCCTGATTATGATTCCGTCAAGCTGAACAACTATATCGAAAGAGGTGTTTACGATGAACCCATGAAGCTTTCCGATGAGCCGATCATCCCCGTAGGAGAAAAATGTATAGTCCAGGTGGACAGAGACGGACTAAAGGCGACAGCGAGATTCTATCCTCCGACGACAGGTGGAGACCTACTGACTGAGGATGAGATCATAGCCGATCTGAGACGAGCCGGTGTCAAGCACGGCGTCAGAAAAAAAGCGATCGACCATTTTCTGAGCAATCACGAATACTGCAGGGATTATCTTCTGGCAGTGGCGACCAAGCCGGTCCACGGACATGATGCCAAGGTCACATATCATTTTGATATAAATGCTACCGCAAGACCCAAGATGAATGAAGACGGAAGCGTGGATTTTCACCAGCTGGGAAATATAAAACCCGTCGAGGCGGGACAAAAGCTTGCCACGCTCACACCGGTCAACTGGGGCAAGCCCGGCGCTACCGTTACCGGCAAGCCGATCAAGCCCAAAAAGGTCAAGAACAGACATCTGAGATTCGGAAGAAATATCAGGTTGTCCGAGGACAAATTAAGAATTTATTCCGAGGTCTCGGGTCATGTCACTCTGGTAGAGGATATGGTCATGGTGTCCGATATCTATCAGGTTCCCGCCAACGTGGATGCGTCTACGGGAGACATAGAATACAAGGGAACCGTACAGGTGACGGGCAATGTAAATACGGGATACAAGGTCGTCGCGGACGGAGACATAGTAGTAAACGGAGTTGTCGAGGGAGCGGAGCTGATATCCGGCGGCAATATCGTCCTGAAAAGAGGGATGCAGGGCGGTGACAGAGGTGTCCTCAATGCCGAGGGGAATGTCACAGCCAAGTTTATTGAGAGCGCAAAGATCGAATGCAAGGGATTTATTAAA
>JAGBOK010000115.1 GCA_017633905.1 Eubacterium sp.
GTTGCCGCGTGCCGGATCATTGGTATAGTTGGAAAAAGCAGGGCTGAGAGAACCTACGACCTCATTGAAGAGCTGGTCGGCTGCCTCATTGTCCATATCCGCAAAATCAAAGCACTCCCCGCCGGTCACATACTGAACCGGAACAAAGTTCTTTAAGAAGCTGATGGGATCAGTGATCTTCAGCGTATATGTACCGCGCACCATAGCGCCCACCTGAGCGTTGATATACATATCATCCCAGTAGATCTCTGACTGTGTGCCGAATTTATTGTTAGGGATCTCTTTTAGGTTTACAAAGATCGCAAGCTGACTGGAGCCCGGCTGACCGCCGTACTTGAATCTCTCCCAAGCCTGCTTGATGACACCCTCTACAAGTCCGCCTCCCGTAAATATCGACTTTGCCTGCGGATCATCCGTAGTAAAGGTATATCCGCCCGGCTCTGCAACAAATCCCGTGATCGCATTGTCCTGCATGGTCACAAGCGCATATCCGTCAGGGATACGGATCTTGCTTCCATTGGTGATGATGCCCTCAGAGCCCTTGGTATTGGAGCCTCTGCCTGCATTCTGTCCCTGCATCCTCGCAGGTATGACTCCTGCCGTTGCCGGAGCATCCGCAGGTACTACCACGTCAATCCACTGGTCTGCCAGCGTCCCGCCGGCTGCGCCGATAAATGCCTGAATAAATCCCATTTTTACCCTCCTTCAATTGTTTACTAATTAAAAAATCAACAATTACGCATTTATTTTAACACAGATTTCAACACTTTTCAACGACAAATTATAGTTTATCCGAGTTATAAGACGAGCATAATTACAGACTTGCTTCGTCAGAGTCTGAGCTTGAAGTCTCTCTCCGCAGCCCTCATGGTATCCTTTTTCTTGATATCCTCCCTCTTGTCATAGAGCTTTTTACCCTTGGCAAGAGCTATCTCCACCTTGATCAGGCTCCCCTTGAAATAGACCTCCATGGGGATCAGCGTATAGCCCTTCTCCTTGATCTTGCCAATGAGCTTTCTGATCTCTGATCTGTGCATGAGCAGCTTTCTCGCCCTCAGCGGATCCCTGTTAAAAATATTTCCCTTTTCATAGGGGCTCACATGCATCCCATAGAGCATGACCTCATTGTTTTTATCTATTCTGACAAAAGCCTCATTCAGCGAGCAGTGCCCCATCCTGATCGACTTGACCTCGGTACCTACGAGTTCGATGCCGCATTCATATGTCTCTTCGATAAAATAATCATGCCGGGCTTTTTTATTGTTTGCTATCAGCTTTCGCCCTGTTGATCCCATGTCCTGTTCCTCCTAAAAAGCCACTATATCATGAATGGCGACCTGTAATAAACATCAATCCTGCGGAGCCATCAGCATCATAAAGTCAATGGTACCCATCTGCAGATCGACTCTCAGCACCTGCACCCTCACGGGCTGACCGAGACGATACTCTCTGCGCCTTCTGTGACCTACTACCCTGTAGTTTTCCTCCTCATAATCATATCTGTCATCGGTCATATCAGAAAGTCTGACCATCCCCTCAACAGTATTCGGGAGTTCCACATATATCCCCCAGCTTGTCACGCCGCTGATGATCCCGTCATACTCCTCACCTATGTGATCTTCCATATAAGCGACTTTTTTCAGCTTGTCCACCTCGCGTTCGGCTTCCTCTGCCCGTCTTTCTCTCTCGGAAGACTGCTTTGCTATCTTGGTCAGCACGTCATCATAAAAGCTCAGCTTCTCCGGATTCAGATCGCCGTGCCAGTGTGCCTTCAATATCCTGTGGATCACGAGATCCGGATATCTTCTTATCGGTGAAGTAAAGTGACAATAGTACTTGGCTGCGAGACCGAAATGCCCGTCACACTCTGTCCTGTACTCCGCTCTCATCATAGATCTGAGCGTCAGTCTGGACAAAAAAGCCTCCTCGGGCGTTCCCTTGATCTGTGAGAGCATATTGCTGATGGATCTTGGATGGACACGCCCCTGACCGATCTTCATGCTGTGCCCGAAAAATGATGTGATCCTTGAAAGCTCCTTGATCCTTTCTCTGTCCGGCTCATCATGACAGCGGTATATAAAGGGAATATCAAGCCAAAACGCTTCCTCTGCGACTGTTTTATTGGCAGCGAGCATGAATTCCTCTATGATATGGGTAGCGATATTTCTGTCGTAAGGATAGATATTTACGGGATGACCGGCAGCATCAAGATCTATTTTGCACTCCGGAAGATCAAAATCTATAGCGCCGTCCCTCTCCCTGTTTTTCTTTAACTTGGCAGCTACCTCCTCCATCAGAAGATACCATGATATTCTTTTTTTATACTTGTCAAAAAGCATCATGGAGCGCTCGCCAAGTGCCTTCGCCTGTTTTTTGACAGTTCTTGAAGAAACCCCCTTCTCTGCGGTCATTCCCGAGAGATGGGCAAGCTTTATCAGATCGCTCACATCAGAATATGTCATCCTCTCATTGACACGGATAACAGATTCTGCTATCTCATGGGAGACAACCTTTCCATTCTCATCGAGCACCATCGTGCAGCTAAGAGTCAGCCTGTCCTCGCCCTCATTTAGTGAGCATATTCCGTTTGAGAGCTTCTTTGGCAGCATCGGGATCACCCTGTCGGGAAAATAAATACTCGTCCCCCTGTTGAACGCCTCCTGATCAAGCAGTGAACCCTCTTCGACATAATGTGAAACATCCGCGATATGCACGCCAAGCTCATAGCCTGTCTTGGTTTTTTTAAGAGTTATCGCGTCATCAAAATCCTTCGTGTCCTCTCCGTCTATCGTCACGGTAACAAGATCCCTGAAATCATGTCTGTCCCTTCTGTCAGCCCTTGATACGGACGCGGGGAGTTTTTTTGCCTGCCTGATCACGCCCTCGGGATACCCCGTGGGGAGTTCCATCCCTCTTATCACGGACTCTACATCGACACCGGGCTCCGTGATATATCCGAGCACCTTGACGATGACCCCCTCCGGACTTAAGCCCTGCGTGGAATAGCTTGTGATCTCGACCTGAACCTTTTGGGCATCCTTTGCTCCGTGAGTACTTCCCTTTGGAATATAAAAATCAGGCAGCCTGTTATCATCCGGCAGTACAAATGTAGTCTTACCGTTTTTTGAGACCGTCCCGACAAAGGTCTTGACAGCATGCTTTAAGACTTTTTCTATCCTTCCCTCTGATTTGTGGCGTCCACCGGCATTCTGCTTTAGTACCAAAACACGCACCGTATCACCGTTCATGGCTCCGCCGCTGTTTTTCTCGGAGATAAAAATATCCTCATCAAGCCCCTCTATGCTTACAAATCCGAACCCCTGTCTGGTTCCGATATAACGACCGGTATATGTTTTGTCCTCCTCGTGAACTCTGCCGTGATCGGCGTTTTTTTCTTCCCTGTTCGTATCAAAAAAAGCATTCTGCCTTGTATGTCTTTTCTTTTTGTATTTCCCCTCCATCTCATCTCTCCTTTACATATATTGCTACTGACACCAAATAACCGGACCATATTACTTGTCTGTTTTTCCACCTGCTTTGTTGCCCTCACTGTCTAACGCCTAAGTGATGTCAACTGCTCCCGCTATGCGGATCGCAGGACA
>JAGBOK010000116.1 GCA_017633905.1 Eubacterium sp.
CTATTCCTACAGTAAATTTACGCGGCCTTTTAAGAAGTTATCTCTTTACTTTTTTAAACTGTGATGATATAATAATATAGTTATTGAAATGTACAGAGGAATGATATGGAGCTAATGCTGAGTAAAAACACGGAATGCTTTTCTGATGAGTTTTCCCTCGAGGTAGAAAAAAGCATCAGAAAAAGGTTTAGAAAAAAGATCTGGAGCAGATTTACCAAAGCGATAAATAACTATGAGCTTATAGCTCCGGGAGATAAGATAGCGGTATGTATATCCGGAGGCAAGGACTCAGTTCTCATGGCGAAGCTCTTTCAGGAACTGAAGATGCACAACAAGATCCCTTTTGAATTGAGATTTATCGTGATGGATCCCGGATACAATGAGAAAAACAGACAGGCGATAGAGTATAATGCCGCCAGACTTGCGATCCCAATTGAGATTTTTGAATCGGATATATTTGATGCCGTATATACTATAGAAAAATCCCCGTGTTATCTGTGCGCGAGGATGAGAAGGGGGCATCTGTATGCCAAGGCAAGAGAACTCGGATGCAACAAGATCGCCCTCGGGCACCATTATGATGACGTGATAGAGACTATACTCATGGGTATGCTGTACGGAGGTCAGGTGCAGACCATGATGCCAAAGCTTCACTCTACCAATTTCCCCGGTATGGAGCTGATCAGACCGATGTATCTGATCAGGGAGGAGGATATCAAGGCGTGGAGAGACTATCATGATCTGAAGTTTTTGCAATGCGCATGCAGATTCACGGAAAAGGTCGGCTGGGGCATACCGCCTGATGAGACAGATGATGAACATATCTCAGAGTCCAAGAGACTTGAAGTGAAAAACCTCATAGCAAGCATGAAAAAGACCAATCCCTTTGTTGAAGCTAATATCTTTAAAAGTGTTGAGAATGTGAATCTGTCTACTGTGATCGCATACAAGAAGGATGGAAAAAAACATCGGTTTACTGATGATTATAATAAAATATGAAATACTATAAAAGTTGAAAGAGAGGTAGCAGCAAATGAAAACTGAGATACGGGCTGATCTGTCCGAGTTAAGTTCCGGGGTCGATTTTATAGGCAGTGCCCTTAGAAAAAAGAAGGTAAGTAAAAAAGAAACGGCAAAGTCGATCGTGATGGCAGAGGATGTTCTGGCACGCATGATAGAGGCTGCAGGGAATTCGGATGAGAAGATACGGATCGAGACCGGCGGGGCATTCGGAAACGTTTATGTCAGAATGCATGCCAATGGAGAGGCATTTGGAATAGATGAGATCGAGAACAAGATGTATTTCATCGAGCAGGATCAGGATGACGTAGAGGCAAACAATGTCATCAAAAGGCTCATAGACAATCTGTTCAGGGATTCTCTTTCCGTCAAGAATGAACGTGGGATCAACAAAGTCAAGATGGGAGTTCACAGATCACCGTATGCGACTCTTATAGTGACACTTTTAGCATTGGTTCTCGGTATAGGCGTTGGTTTTCTGATGCAGAAGTTTGTTCCGTCTGATATTTCGGGTTTTATCTCAAAGAATATTTTCTCATCGGTTTATGATGTGTTTATGAGTGCATTGAAGCTGATAGTCGGACCGCTTGTATTTTTCTCGGTGGCATCAAGTATTGCGGATTTCAGTGATCTGAGAGCGCTCGGACGAATAGCGATAAAAATAGTAGCCATGTATCTGTTGACATCAATGATAGCGATAGCGGTAGGTTTCTTTACTTATCAGGTATTCCCTATAGGAGATACATCTTTGGTGAATGCTGTCGATGCAGATGCCGCAGCGGATACCATTGCCAAGGGAGAGGGCGCAGATCTGTCCATCAGAGATACGTTGGTAAATATAGTTCCAAGTGATTTCGTGACGCCGTTTCAGGAATCAGATATGCTTCAGATCATTTTTATGGCTGTTGTGATCGGGCTTGCGGCAGCCGCGATCAGTGTGAAAAAACCCGGTATCAAGCAGGGGCTTTCCTCCATGAATATGCTGGTTTCAAAGCTGACATCGATAATAGTTACGTTCATTCCACTGATAGTTTTTTGCTCCATGGCGAAGATGATGATCAATATGGATCTGGGAGATCTCGCGGGTGTGATCAAGTGGATACCGGTCATATATGTGGGCGATATTCTGATGATACTCGTATATGGAATAATACTTTTGTTATTTACGAGGCTGAACCCGATCACGTTTTTCAGAAAGTATTTTCCTGCCATGATATCCGCGTTTACATTGTCATCAAGCAATGCGGCGCTTCCTACATCTGTAAAGATGTGTGATAATATTGGTGTAGCAAACAGGGTCTACTCATTTTCTCTTCCGCTTGGAGCCACGATAAATATGGATGGCTCGTGTATTACATTGATCATCTCGGCGTTATTTTTTGCAAGAATATATGGGATCAATGTAACAAGTGGTGTGATTTTCTCACTTGCGCTCTCAATAATGCTTCTGTCTGTCGGCTCGCCGGGAGTTCCGGGAGGAAATCTGGTGTGCATAGCGCTCATCATACCACAGATAGGGATACCTGCGGAGGCTATCAGCCTTATATTGGGACTGTATCCGATAGTCAGCATGATGCAGACCTGTGTCAATGTGACAGGTGATGCTACAGTGACTACCGTGGTTGCAAAGCATGAGAAGCTCCTTGATCTGGAGAAGTTCAATTCAAAATAAGGCATAAGTGAAATACTCTGGCAGACTGTCCGATTTATCCATCAGGGTATTTTGTATAGAGTGGAAGATTTTTATATGGATCAGTATATAGTAACGGGTATGAGCTGCGCGGCTTGTCAGGCAAGAGTAGAAAAAGCAGTCAGTAAGGTTGCGGGAGTTGAGGAGGTCTCAGTCAGCCTTTTGACCAACTCGATGGGAGTAAAAGGAGCTGCGGCATCAGAAGACATAATAAAGGCTGTGAAGGATGCAGGCTATGGAGCCCGGATCAAGGGTGAACATGGTGATTCAGACAGATCATCGGGAAAAGCCAACAATTCCGGAGCATACAGCACAGACTATGATGCTGAGAAGGAGGCACTCAGAGACACCGAGACTCCGAGACTTAAAAAAAGACTGATATTTTCGGTCATTTTTCTGATCGCTCTTATGTATATTACTATGGGTCATAACATGTGGGGGTGGCCTGTTCCGGCATATTTTGAGCACAATCATCTCGGGCTTGCCATAACACAGATGCTGCTTGCCTGCATTGTTATGCTCATAAACAAGGATTTTTTTACAAGAGGTCTCGGATCGGTGCTACACGGGGCAACCAATATGGATACACTCGTAGCGCTCGGCTCAGGGGTATCATTTGGCTGGAGTGTTTTTGTGGTATATCAGATGTGCGGGATGATCACTGACGGTGCATCAAACATGGAGCTTATGAAGCTGTACCATGATCAGCTGTATTTTGAATCTGCGGCGATGATACCCGCACTTATTACCGTTGGAAAGATGCTTGAAGCGATGTCCAAGGGCAGGACGACGAACGCGCTCAAAAGTCTTATGGACTTAAGTCCCAAGAGCGCCCTGATAGAAAAAGATGGTGAGGAAGTAAAGATCTCCGTGGATGAGGTGAGTCCGGGTGACATTTTTATACTTAAGCCCGGGAGCATAGTTCCGGTAGACGGAATCGTACTTGAAGGCGAGGGGGCTCTCAACGAGTCCGCGCTCACGGGCGAATCAATTCCGGTCGACAAGACAGAGGGTGATGTGGTGAGCGCCGCCACCATCAACAATTCCGGATATATGAAATGCAGGGCAACGAGAGTCGGAGCCGACACCACGCTCTCACAGATCATCCACATGGTGTCGGACGCGGCTGCGACCAAGGCTCCCATAGCCAAGATCGCAGACAGGGTATCCGGTGTATTCGTGCCGGTCGTGATAGTACTGGCGCTCATAGTGATAGCAGGGTGGCTTGTCTTCGGTGAGTCGGTAAGCTTTGCTCTGGCAAGAGGTATTTCGGTTCTTGTTATCTCATGTCCGTGCGCTCTGGGGTTGGCAACGCCTGTTGCCATCATGGTAGGAAACGGTATGGGAGCAAAAAACGGGATACTTTTTAAGACAAGTGAGGCCTTGGAAAATGCCGGGAGGATCAAGGTCATTGCGCTTGATAAGACCGGAACGATAACGACCGGAGAGCCTGTTGTGACGGATATCTATACGGTGTCAGCTGACGGATCAGCGGTTGCCCCAAACCGGCATGATGCGAAGTCACTGCTTGAAAAGGCTTATCTGCTTGAGAAAAAAAGCGAGCATCCGCTTGCGGGAGCCATAGTAAACGAGTATGAAAAGACAGAAAAACAGTGTGAAGATAAAGAAGTAATGGGATTTGAAGTGCTCCCCGGCAACGGTCTGAAGGGAGTTGTCGAGGGGCATGAGCTGTGCGCCGGAAGTGAAAAATATATAAAAAGCATTGCTGCTGTCCCGGATGAAGCGCTGGAGATATCAAACAAGCTGTCCGGGGAGGGGAAAACGCCTCTTTTCTTTGCTGAGGATGGAAAGCTTATCGGTATAATTGCCGTCTCGGATGCTATCAAGGCAGATTCTACGGAAGCGATAGCAGGACTAAAGAGTATGGGATTAAAGGTAATAATGATCACCGGTGACAATGAGAGAACAGCCCGTGCGATAGGAAAAGCAGCAGGGGTCGATGAAGTGATGGCAGGTGTTCTCCCCAATGGCAAGGAGAAGATCATAAGAGACCTGCAATCAGGAGATACCAAGGTGGCGATGGTAGGCGATGGCATCAACGACGCGCCTGCTCTGGTCAGAGCCGATACCGGTATCGCGATAGGCGCGGGTACGGATGTTGCGATCGATTCTGCTGATATAGTCCTCATGAACAGCTCTCTTATGGATGTGGTGGCTGCCATCAGGCTATCGAGAGCAACTCTAAAGAATATTCATGAGAATCTGTTTTGGGCATTTATCTACAATGCAATATGTATACCGCTTGCAGCAGGGCTGTTCTCATGGGAATTAAATCCCATGATAGCCGCCGCCGCTATGAGCCTGTCAAGCTTTACCGTGTGCATGAATGCACTGAGATTAAACCTGTTCAGGATTTCTTAGGCTCCGGATAGTCTGTGCCGAAGGTATCTACGGTGACTTTCTCCATGACCTGATCCTCGTATGGTCTGTCGGCCCCGGGGTCAGTTGCGGTCTCTGCTATCGCATTCACTACATCCATCCCCTCTATGACCTTTCCGAAGGCAGCATATTCACCGTCAAGATGAGGTGAGGTCTTGTGCATAATGAAGAACTGGCTTCCTGCGGAGTCAGGCATGGTAGAACGCGCCATGGACAGAACTCCCGGCTCATGCTTTAAGCTGTTTTCAAATCCGTTGCTTGAAAACTCTCCGGGGATCTCATATCCCGGTCCTCCGGTGCCGTTGCCGTCAGGGTCACCGCCCTGTATCATGAAGCCCTCTATCACGCGGTGGAAGATCAGTCCGTCATAGAAGCCTTTTTTGATAAGGGAGATAAAGTTGTTTACGGTATTGGGGGCAATCTCAGGATAAAGCTCTGCTTTTATGACACCTCCGTCCTTCATTTTGATAGTTACTACAGGATTACTCATTTGTTTCTCCTTTCATTTGTCTGTTTTTTGTTTGAGCACCATTACGCTGTATGGCGGCAATATACATGAACCGTCTGTATACTCAGGCATCCTTCCGTCAGTGCTGAGTACTCCGCCGGTTTCATACTCCGTGCCGGATGTTTTGACCGATGACATATCTATAGCCTGTATGCTGTCTGAGATATTGTACATGATCAGAATATCCTCGTTTTTGTATTTTTTTTCTATTATACATATCTTATCATCAGATGCTTCATCATGAAAAATATTCTTTCCGCGGGCGATCGACGGATATGCATTTCTGATCTTTATGAGCTGTTTGATATAATTATATATCGACCCCGTATCATCAGCCTGTGATTCGAGGCTTCCATGTATCATCTCGACCTTATCGGCGTTTTCGGGGGCTTTACACATTCCGGGGGAATCAGGATCATCACTCCAGGGAAAACCGACTCTCTTGTTTTCGTCCTTGCCTGAACCCTTCATCCCGATCTCTTCACCGTAGTAGAGAAATGAGGTGCCGCCCTCAAACATGCTCATTGTCCATGCCATCTTGATCAGGGGCGTGGATTCTTCTCCCGATAGAAATCCCGCGACTCTTCCCGTGTCGTGATTGCTTAAAAAGGGTGCGTTTATATATTCTTTTATGTATTTATGTATCTCATCATCCAGACCGGTGAGAGCCTTTCCATAGGAGGAGGCTCCGTCAGTTGTCCTGCCGGATACCGTTTTTATTATCGTGCCGT
Source organism: Eubacterium sp. (assembly GCA_017633905.1). Classification (GTDB taxonomy): domain Bacteria; phylum Bacillota; class Clostridia; order Lachnospirales; family Lachnospiraceae; genus Eubacterium_F. Next base: position 6,350 of record JAGBOK010000116.1, read on the forward strand.
CCTTGTCTCCCATTGAGAAATCAAAAAAGCTGTCTATTCCGCTCTTGTACATAGGGGCGATAGTGTTTAGGTCAGTCCATGCCTCACCTACTATATAGGCGTCTTTTTTGGCATTGTATATGATTTTTGAGAGCCATTTCAAGAACTCTGTATTTTTTTTAATGGAGCCGGTGTAGAAATTGGTAGTCGTATCAAGCCTGAAGCCGTCAACACCGCGGTCTGTCCAAAAGTCAACTATTCTAATTATTTCTTTTCTGAGTGCTGCGGATGATAAGTTCAGATCAGGCATACCTTCATAGAACTGAGCTTCATAATACCACTGTGATCTTGCGCCGTCAAGCTCGGCATAGCCTGAGAGTGAATCATCACGGGTGAAGTTATAGTAGTCAAGATAAGGGCAGCTATGGATGTCAGGTTCTTCATTCTTTTTTAGTGTCTTTATATAATCACTTGCCTTTTTAAACCACGGATGCTCTGATGATGTGTGGTTGATCACGAGATCAAGATATATGCGGATCCCCTTGTCGTGAGCAGCCTGCACAAGCGCATCAAAATCCTGCAGGGTTCCGTAATCTTTGTCAATATCCATATAACCCTTGATATCGTATTTGTGATAAGAAGGAGACGGCATTATAGGCATCATCCATATGGCATCAAAGCCAAGGTCTGCTATATAGTCAAGCTTCTCTCTGAGACCGTTAAGATCACCCATGCCATCGCCGTCGCTGTCATAGAAGCTCGCAACGAAAACCTCATAGCAGGTTCTGTATTTATCATCGGGTTTGTTGACGGAGAGGCTGTTATTGATATCCCAGTTGATCTCAGGGCTTTTATTGATCCCGGAGCCTTCGTCACTGCTGTCTTCTGTGACAGAAGCACCTGACACAGTTTCCTCATCCGCAGAGGTCGTCACGGTTTCAGTTTGATCCGGATCGGCTTTTCCCTGCCGCTCGGTCCCGCATGCGCACAGGGAAATGATGGCTGCCGTGACAAGGAGCCCTTTGATCATCCAGTTTATCGTCTTATGCTTTGATGTTTTCATAATGTATATACCTTTCTGTGGTGCGGTGATCGGTGATATATCCTGGTACAGTGTGGTTGTTTTGCAAACGCTGTACCAGTAATTTTACCATATTTATAAAAATAAGCAAGCAATTTTCAGATAAAGCTGCAGCCGTGAACAGTAACCGTTGTAAAAGAGGATCCGGAGCTCATATCCTCAATTTTGTGTAGACTTAACCATCGAGGTATGATATACTTTGATATAATCATGTATTACGGGATGGCAAACAGGGATCTGAAACGTTACTGTTTACAGCTGTCACTTCATACATGCGAAAAGTGTGACAGAGGCAGTGTGAAAGGAGCCGACATGAGTGATGAAGCCTTGAACGGCAAGTATGAGGTGCTAAAGTCCGAGCTTAGGACTCACAGAAAACTTGCAATAGCGTTCTCGGGGGGAGTGGATTCTACTTTTTTATTATATGCCACGCATGAGGCGCTGGGGGACAATGTGGCTGCTGTTACCGCCGTGTCCGCGCTGTCGCCGGCGAGGGAGATGGACGAGACGAGGGCTTTTTGTAATAAACATGGGATCAGGCACATCGAAGTTACATATGATCCTCTTGCGGACGGGGAATTTGTAAGTAATCCTGCCAACAGATGCTATGTATGCAAGAAAAGACTTTTTGCAGCCATGGTAAAGACTGCCGAGGATAACGGTATATTTAAGATAGCAGAAGGGTCAAACCTCGATGACGAGGGGGATTATCGCCCGGGGCTAAAAGCTCTTGATGAGATGAAGATTCTCTCACCGCTTCGTGAGTATGGTTTCAGAAAAAAGGAGATCAGGGAATTGTCAAGGTTTTTTGATCTTCCGACCTGGGACAAGCCGTCGTACGCCTGTCTGGCAACGAGGATCCCGTATGGTGAGACCATAGATGCGGCAAAGCTAAATCTCATTGAGAAAGCAGAAAACTATCTTATGGAGCTTGGGTTCAGAGAGGTCAGAGTCAGGGTATATGGCACGATCAACGCAAGGATAGAACTGAATCCCAACGATTTTTCGAGATTTATGAGGGGAGATGTCAGACTTGAGGTCAATCAGGTTTTGAAGAAAATGGGGTTTGGATTTGTTTCTTTGGATCTGCAGGGATATCGCACAGGCTCGCTCAACGAGGTGCTTAAATAGATATGCACATAAGTGCATGAATGCAAGCATTCAGCACCTATTTGCATATCTATCAGCCGTGAATAGTAACCATGATGATACAATTTGTCCGAAACTTAAAGCTTTCACTTGACGTAAAAGTCCTGAGTGTGTATAATTGTATGAGTTGTGTCGGATCATCCTGCGGGATGTACAGATAAAGGAGAATAGAGCTATGATAGAGATTCGCTGGCACGGACGCGGCGGACAAGGTGCCAAGACTGCATCGCAGCTTCTTGCGGATGCGGCATTTGCAGCGGGAAAGTATGTCCAGTCATTTCCCGAATACGGTCCTGAGAGATCAGGCGCGCCCATCACTGCATACAACAGAATATCAGAGGAGCGCTGCAATATCCACTCCAATATATATGACCCTGATTATGTGGTCGTAGTCGATGAGACATTGCTTGACAGTGTAGATGTCACGGCGGGACTTAGCGCTGAGGGAGCCATAATCATAAATACGGAAGAATCTCCCGAAGAGATAAAGCCGAAATTGAAGGGCTACACCGGCAGAGTATGTACGATAGATGCAAGGACGATATCCATTGACTGTCTGGGAAGATATTTTCCGAACACACCGATGCTCGCAGCTATAGTAGAGGTGAGCGGATGCGTTGATAGAGAATCTTTTCTAAAGGATATGGAAGTATCATATTCACATAAATTTGCAAAGAAGCCGCAGGTAATAGAGGGAAATCTCAAATGCCTGAGGCGCTCCATGAAGGAAGTCACGGGCTGAGAGATTTTTAAAGAAAACACTTGATCAGTTGATCAAGACTCCTGCCACGAATGGCGTATGACTGATGAGTTTGTGTTTTCTTAGAGTAAAAATAAACGTAAAGGAATTATCCAGGAGAAGAAAAATGAGTGATGTGAAAAAAGCGGCTGATATCCATGAGGATATCGCATGGCAGGATATGACTGTTGGTTGCGAGATATATGAGCCGGGAACATCAGTGCTCACCAAGACGGGTGAGTGGCGCTCCAGGACTCCCATATGGGATCCCGAGAAATGCAAACAGTGTCTGATGTGTACGCCGTACTGCCCGGACTCATCCATTCCCGTTGTGGGTGGCAAGAGGACTGATTTTGACTATGACCACTGCAAAGGCTGTGGGATATGCCTGAAGGTGTGTCCTTTTGGCGCCATCTGCTGGGAAAGTTAAGGGGGATTACAAACCATGAGCACAAGAGACAGACTGTCCGGCAACGAAGCTATCGCCACGGCGATGAGACAGATCAATCCGGACGTATTCGCAATGTTTCCGATCACGCCATCCACGGAGATACCGCAGTATTTTGCGCAGTATGTGGCTGACGGCAAGGTCGATACGGAATTTATATGTGTTGAGAGTGAGCATTCTTCGCTCTCTGCCTGCGTCGGCGCAGAGGCGGCAGGATGCCGCGCGGTGACGGCGACATCGTCAGCGGGGCTTTCTTTTATGAACGAGGTGCTTTATGTGGCAGCATCATCAAGACTTCCGATAGTGCTTGCTGTAGCGTGCCGCGCGCTCACCGGACCCATCAATATCAATCACGACTATTCCGATTCCATGGCGGAGAGGGATTCGGGCTTTATCCAGCTGTACGCTGAGAACAACCAGGAGGTCTATGACAACTATCTGATGGCTCACA
>JAGBOK010000017.1 GCA_017633905.1 Eubacterium sp.
AGCCTGATAGAAACCAATATCTGCTCATGAATGCAAGCATTCATCGCTGATATTGGTTTCTATCAGCCGTGAATAGTAACATTGTATCACATATTTTCGTCTTTGAAAAGACTTTTAGCTTGAAAAAAATGTAAACTTGGGTTATTCTTATGTTGAAGAAAAGGAGCAATTAAAATCACCATGAATAAAAAAGTACTTAAAACTCTTGAATACGACAAGATAATCAGCAGACTGTCGTCTATGGCGGACTCTGATGCCGCCAAAAAAAGGATCGCCCGCCTCACGCCTTCATCAAACAGGAACAAAATAATCTCACTTCAGGCGGAGACAACAGCGGCGCTGTGCAGAATACTAAAGGACAAAAAGCCTTCATTTACGGGGCTGAAAGACCCAAGACCATCACTCGTCCCTCTGAAAAAAGGTGCGTCCTTAAATACCATAGAACTGCTTGACATATGCAGGATATTTGAGCTTGCAAAGGCAGCTTCCGATTCCGATACCGCTCTCGACGGATATGAGGACGTGCTGAGCGGGAGTTTCAGGGCTCTTGTATATGCAGACGATCTTGTAAGAGAGATAAAAAGATGCATCATTTCTCAGGATGAGATCGCTGATGACGCGAGCCCGGGACTAAAATCGATCAGACACCTGATCCGCGGGATGGATGCGAGGATCAAGGAACAGCTTGGCAAAACCATAGCCTCGTCCTCATCCATGCTCAGAGACTCTCTTGTCACGATGCGGGATGGAAGATACTGCCTGCCTGTAAAGTCAGAGTACAAATCATCCTTCCCCGGAATGATACATGACCAGAGCTCGACCGGGTCAACTTTTTTTATCGAGCCGATGGCAGTCGTCACACTCAACAACGAGCTTGCCTCTCTGATGGGAAAGGAGAAGGAGGAGATCGAAAAGATACTGTATGACCTGAGTCTCCTCACAGAACCCCATGCAGATGATATAGAAAAGGATTTTTTGCTGCTTTCGGGACTTGATCTCATATTCGCAAGAGGAGCTCTTTCCAGAGAAATGCGCGCATCGGAGCCGCTGTTTCAGGGCAAGTTCATCAGCCTGAAAAAAGCACGCCACCCCCTGATCGATCCAAAGAAGGCAGTGCCGATAGATGTTTCTCTCGGAAAGGACTACGACCTTCTCATCATCACGGGTCCAAATACCGGCGGCAAGACCGTGACACTCAAAACGATCGGACTTCTGACTCTCATGGGTCAGACAGGGCTTCATATACCCGCTGCCGAAAGGTCGCATCTGAGAGTCTATGATGAAGTGTTCGCTGACATCGGAGACGAACAGAGTATAGAGCAATCTCTGAGCACCTTCTCATCCCACATGGTAAATATAGTTGATATTCTTGATAAAGCCAATTACAAAAGTCTCGCGCTTTTTGACGAGCTGGGCGCGGGAACCGATCCCATCGAAGGAGCGGCTCTTGCGATCTCAATACTTGATCATATGAAAAAAAAGGGAATAAACGCCGCCGCGACAACGCACTACTCAGAGCTAAAACTCTATGCCCTCTCCGAAAAAAACGCCATGAATGCGTCCTGTGAATTTGATGTAGAAACACTCAGCCCCACCTATCGCCTGCTGATGGGGATACCCGGCAAAAGTAACGCCTTTGCGATAGCGGGAAAGCTCGGACTCCCCACATCGATCATAGAGGATGCCGACAGAAGGATAGGCGATGAGCAAAAGGGCTTTGAGGATGTTGTCTCTGACCTTGAAGATGCCAGGGCAAAGGCAGAAAAAGAAAGAGACAAGGCTGTCAGGTTCAGGGAGAACGCAGAGGCTCATGTAAGAAAGCTCGAAGATAAGGAAGAAAAAATAGAGCGTTCCAAGGACAAGATACTGAGGCGCGCCAACGAAGAAGCGAGGGAGATCCTCGAAAACGCCAAAAGGATCGCCGACGAGTCGATCAGAAAATACAACAAATGGATGAATGCGCCGGAAGCACTGCGCGCTATGGAAGCAGAAAGAGGTGCCTTACGAGATGCACTTGACAAGGTGGATGACGGACTCATGGAGAGTTCTTCCCTCGGGCATAAAAAGCAAAAGGGAAAGACTCTCAAATCTCCTGATGAACTTGCCATAGGGGATATCGTCATGGTAAACTCGATGGGAGTACAGGCAAAGGTCATCACTGCTCCCACACGCGGCAAATGCTATGTGCAGATCGGGATCCTGCGCTCAGAGGTCGACACCGATGACCTCACCTATCTTGAAACCGAGACAAAGCAGTCAATAAGAGAGGCAAATATCGTCAAAAACCGCGCGCTCACCGCTGCCAAGGCAATGACCATACATACGGAGATCAATCTGATCGGAAAGACCGTGGCTGAGGCTCTTCCGGAGCTTGAAAAATACTTGGACGACGCATCTTTGGCGGGGCTAAAGCAGGTCAGGATAATCCACGGCATGGGTACCGGAGCGCTCCGCTCAGCAGTTCACGATGAACTGAGGCGCAACAAAAGCATAGAGCAGTATCGCCTCGGCGAGCCATCCGAGGGAGGCTACGGGGCGACCATCGCCGTTTTCAAATCTTAGTGTACCAGAAAAGAGGAACATAAATGGAAAAGAAAAAAATACTTATAGTTGATGATGATGAGAACATAGCAAGTCTTATTTCTCTGTATCTCACCAAGGAATTCTTTGATTGCAGGATCGCATATGACGGCGAAAACGCGCTAAAGATCAACGAAGAATACAAACCCGATCTGATACTGCTTGATATAATGCTGCCCGGGATCGACGGGTACGCGGTGTGCAGAGAGCTCAGAAAAAACTACATGACACCGGTCATCATGCTCTCCGCCAAAACTGAGACCTTCGACAAGGTACTTGGACTTGAGCTCGGAGCGGATGACTATATCAGCAAGCCGTTTGACAACAAGGAAATGGTCGCAAGGGTAAAGGCTGTGCTTCGCCGCTATGAGAACGGCTCGCATGTTTATGAGGAACCCGGATCCGAAAATGCGTCCGAGATAGTCACCTGCGATGATCTCACCATCAATCACACCAACTATACGGTGACACAGGGCGGGCAGATGATAGACATGCCTCCCAAGGAATTGGAGCTGCTTTATTTCCTTGTATCACATCCCAATCAGGTCTTTACCAGAGAACAGCTTCTTGACCGCATCTGGGGATATGAATATGTATCGGAAACAAGAACCGTGGATGTGCATATCAAGCGTCTCAGAGAAAAGCTTGAACCCAGGGATGAATACTCGATATCGACTATCTGGGGGATCGGCTACAGGCTGGAGGTCAAGAGCTGAGCTCAGAGAAAGGAGACACACCCGTTAATGGCAAAGAAAAAACAGAAAAAAAAGCTCCATATTCTCGGCAAAACAACTCTTTTCAAAAAGCTCCTTGCCTTTTATCTCGTTATAGTCGTGGCTTCTTTTTATTTTATGCTGGCATTCGGCAGAACCTATATATATGACTATGCGCTCGAAGAAACAGCCGGCTCCATAGAGGGCGCGGCTGACCGTCTGATAGCATCGGAGCTCACCTATGATTATACAGAGGAGTCACTGCAGGAATCAAGGACATCTTTTGATGTCGCAGCCAAGGCGTCCAACTGTCAGGTGCTGATCATAAGCACCATGGGCGATATTATACTGGACACCGAGAACAAGCTCTCACATCCGTATTACAACGTGATCGCTCACGGTGAACAGAGATTCCTGAGAAAAAGCCCCACCTACGACTATACCATAGGCGGGTATTTGAGTACATCGAGTCTTTGCATCAGTGTCCCTTTGAGAAACAGCCCCGGCTTTCAGGGCTATCTTGTGTTCGCCCACAGCAACACCTTTATAGAAAAAAGAGCCGATTACTATTACGGGATACTTTTGACCGTCTATTATATTCTTTTAGGGATGCTGCTTTTGACCTACATAGGGATATTTTTCTTCTGCTTCCTGCCGCTTCGCAAGCTCAGAAACGGCAGCAAGGATTTCGCCATAGGGCGTGACAACCCTCCCATAGTCATCAAGTCAAACGATGAGTACGGAGAGATGGCGGACACTCTCAATGTCCTCGGAAAGGAGCTCTCCAAGTTCGACGAGTATCAGAGAAAATTCCTCTCGAGCATATCGCACGACTTCCGTTCGCCCCTCACCTCCATACACGGCTATCTGCAGGCGTTCAAGGACGGGCTCATCCCGCCCGATCAGACCGAGCACTACTACGATATTTTGTTAGCCGAGACCGACAGACTGACCAAACTCACCAACGAAATAATCGATCTAAACTCCTATGACAAGGACAATATACTGCTGTCCGTAAAGAGCTTTGACATTCATGATATGATCACGAAGGTGACTCAGGCTCTTGACGGGCGCGCGGAGAAAAAAAGAATACGATTTGATACCGTGCTTGCAGACCGGGGTTCGCTCCATGTGGACGGAGATCCTGACAAGATCCATCAGGTTCTTTTTAACCTTGTAGAAAACGCTATTAAATTCAACTTCGAGGATTCCGTGATCACTATCAAGACGGAATTAAAAAAAGACAGAGTACTGATCTCTGTCAAGGATACGGGGATTGGAATACCCAAAAAGGATATAAACAGTATATGGGATCGTTTCTACAAATCAGACCTCTCGAGAGGACGCGACAAATCAGGAACGGGACTCGGACTCTCTATATGCAAAGAGATAATCACCGCGCACAAGGAAACCATCGATGTAATAAGCACCGAGGGTGCGGGCTCGACATTTACCTTCAGGCTGCCACTCTCGCATTGAAGCTACCCTTTGCTATATAAGCCTGCCTGCCAAGAATTTCCGGGGCGAAGCACCCTTCCAATGCAGCCGCTCCACTAGCTCTCTCTCCACTTCAGTCTGTGCAGCTCACCTACGGGATTCAGTCCGTCAAAGCCGTGCTGTCTCATAAACTCGTAGGCTATGACAGCAACCGAATTGGACAGATTCAGCGATCTGATCTCACCAAACATGGGGATCCTCACCGATGTCTCCTCATGCTCTATCAGTATCTCCTCCGGAATCCCTGCACTCTCCTTGCCAAACATCACATAACACCCGTCCTCATAAGCAACATCCGAATATATATGACGCGCCTTGGTAGTTGCCATGTAGATCCCGGGGCGATTCCCGTTGACAGACTCATTCCCTGAGAAATTTTTGCACAAAAAATCGGGATAGCTGTCATATACGGTAACATCGAGCTTATCCCAATAATCTAATCCTGCACGCTTTACCCATTTATCCGATACCGAGAACCCCATAGGCTCTATCAGATGGAGCCTCGCTCCTATGGCCACGCATGTACGTCCAATATTGCCGGTATTCTGAGGTATCTCCGGCTCCAAAAGAACAATATTCAACATGTCATATCAGCT
>JAGBOK010000117.1 GCA_017633905.1 Eubacterium sp.
AGGTATAATAAGTTTTTTGTCTTTTCTCTTTTATAAATGATAAAAAAGAAGCAAGCTTTTCTCTGATACCGGGGTCTGAAAACTCCGTGTTTTTCCCGGAAGTATATTCTTCTATCATGTTATAAAGACAGCTTCTTTTGATGTCGTTTTGTTTTAACACGGCAATGACCCTGCCAAGCTCTTCCTCCGTCACATTCACCATAGGGCTTAACAGCACGGCGGCAAGAGGGATATCCTGGAGAGGGTTGTTGATCACGGAGAGCATCTGGATGATCAGAGAGACCTCCCTCGACCCGTAAAAGCCCTGCTTCAGCTCAGTGACAAACGGGACTCCCACGGCTGCGAACACATCAGAATATATATAAGAAATGGGGCTTACCGATCTTGATAGTATCACAATATCTCTGTAGCGGACAGGTCTGAAGGAATCCCTGCCGGTCCGTATCATAAGCGGATCATCTCCTTCAACCATCTCCTTTATCCTGTTTGCTATATAATAAGCTCCCGCCTCATCATTTGACATGGATTTTCCCGTGACCGTATCTGTATTTTCCCTGTCATGATACAGGTTTTCGATACATACTCTTGCCGCCGCGTTTATATCATCAGGAACAGCCTCCGCATCAAGTCCCATGACAAGCTCTGCATCCCTGTCATATTCAACGCCTCCGATATCGGAATGCATGATCCTTTTAAAAACTTCATTGGTCGAATCTATGATTATTCTGCCTGATCTGAAATTTCTGTGCAGATCGATCCTTATCTGACCTGATCCGGCTGAGTCCCTATCCGTCAGCTCCGCGCCCTCATCAGAGACGGTCTCCGTTGATCTGTCAAGCTGTCTGTATGTATTCATCTTGTGCTCAAAAAGCTCGGGACATGCGTTTCTGAAACGATATATACTCTGCTTGATGTCTCCCACCATGAATCTGTTCCCTGCCACAGCCTCCCAAGGCATGAGATCCGCACTCTCGTCATACGTTCCGTCAGGCTTTGCTATAGCCCACAGTATCGTATCCTGTACTCTGTTGGAATCCTGGTACTCATCGATCATTATTTCGTGGAAATACCCGGATAATTCCCTTGCGGCATCAGAACGGACAGGTCTCCCATTACTGTCCTTATCAAAGAGTATCCTCAGCGCAAACTGTTCAAGATCGTTGTAATCTACCAGACCTCTGTCTCTCTTTGCAGCGTCAAACTTTTCTCCAAACTCTCTTGCAAGCCCTATCAGTTCGAGAGTTGTTTCTGCCATGGCAGCCCTGTCCTCATCATGCTCTGATAGTGTCTTTGAAAAATAATCACTATAAGTTTTTTCCACGAGTTCCCTGACAGGCTTTAGCTCCATAAAGGCTTTTATCCTGAGCTCATCCTTTGATGGTTTTGACTTCGGAAAGCCGCTCAGATCCATCTGTATAAAAGCTTTTCTCATCTCTTCAAAGCAGTCTGCGACAGTTATATTTTTATTGTTATAATCCTCAAAAATATCTGTTATTTTTATGCTGATATTTTTGAGTCCGACAAACGTTTTTTTATCCTTGTCCTGAAGCAGATAATACTTGTTCAGAAGGTCATCCGAACAGTCACAGACCCACGACATTGTATCAGCCGTTCTTTTTAACAGTTCCCTGATATACGGCGAGTCCTCACTGTCAAGAGGGGCATTGAGCATAGTCTCCCAATCAGAAAAAACAATGTCCGGAAACGGCTCGCTTACTGATTTTTCATAGACAGAGATTATCAGATCCTCTAAAGCGGCATCGCTCTTTGTAAAAGCACTGCTTGCAGATATTTTTTCCATCATGGATCCGTTTTCTTCCAAAAGCTCATACTGTCTCTCCAAAAGCTCCGATACGACCTCTTTTTTTATGAGTTTAAGCTCTGAATCCGATGCAAGACTGTATGAAGGGTCTATCCCTATCCTGTGGAAATACTGACCGATTATGTAATTACAAAAGCTGTGTACGGTCGAGATGTGTGCAGACGGGATGAGACGGAGCTGACGCCTGATCCTTTGTCTGTGGACATCCGGGAGCTTCTCATCTTCCAAAGCCTCCTCAAATCTTTTTCTCAGGCGCTCCTTCATCTCTGCCGCCGCCGCCTTGGTAAAGGTAACGACAACAAATCTGTCAAGATCTATGCCCTCCATCACCTCTTTGTAAACTCTCTCAACAAGCACCGCGGTCTTGCCGGAGCCTGCTGCGGCAGACACGAGTATCTCGCGGCCTCTTGCATCTATTACACTCTTTTGTTCATCTGTCCACCCGGGATTAGCCATGTTTTTCTCCTATCATATTATCTTTGCCATGAGACCTTTTGTCCTCGCCTCCATACCGCATACATTTTTGTACGGACAAAACGCGCATGCGTCCCTGTGTCCTTTTTCATAGACAAAGGGATTTGCTCTGATGATCCCGTCATAGATCTCTCTGCTGCCAAAAACCAGCTTGTCGCTCACCTGACCGATCGTTTCCAAAAACTCCGATTCAGGTATGACCCGAGCATCATCATAGTATGTACCGTCTTTTTTGTTGCGTGCATGAATGGCAATGGAATTTACGTTTCCCGCAGCCATCATGGAATCCAGATACGGCACTGCTTCCTCAGTCGAATACCCGTCAGGTCTTACTTCATGAGCCGTCTTGTATTCGTATTTATCATGGTCTGTGTATTTCTCATCCCACTCCGACTCTTTCTCATCGATCCCCTGGAACAGTACAGCCGCAGGTCTGTTCTTCTTGTCATCACTGAATATATCAGCCTCCAAAGCGACCTTCATATATGTAAACAGCTGTAGCTCTATACCCTCCCTGACCAGCTCAAGATCAAGTGTTTTGGCACTTGATTTGTAATCAAGTATCTTGATAAATCTGTCGTTGCCGATAACGCAGGTATCTATGCGGTCTATACGCCCGTTCAGCTTCAATCTCTCATCAGCATCGACATCGAATGAAAACTCCGAAAGCTCCTGTTCAAACTCACCAAGAGCCATCTGCGTATGCATCCTGCCGATTATATCTCCAAATATAAGGCGCATCCTCTTCATCAGGTGAGCAGTTCTTTTGTCCTTGTCAAACAGGCTGTCGTGGTATTGTTTTACTTCCTCGTCAAAGCAGCTCTCCCCGAGTGCTATTATTTTTTTTGCTTCGGTATGTTTCCATGACAGCTTGTCTGCCTGCATTTTTTTGTAAAGGCGCTCAAAGGAATTATGATAAATATTGCCCCTGTCAAACGGCTTTACGGTGTACTCATCTCTCTCTTTCAGCCCAAGCCCGTGCTTTAGAAAATGTGAATACGGACAGGAAAAAAATGTCTCAAATCTGGTGACGCTCGCCGTGATCACATCACCGTACAGAGCCTTGGCAGTCTCTGGCGACAGACCGGCTTCTTTTTTATTGACCGGTTCGGGAGAAACAATGTTATTATATGATGGTACTTTTTTTTCATAATAATCAGCTATCAGACTCCAGTCAGGGGTGTTTTTTATATTATCATCATGAAGTCCCGTGATAAAAAACCTAAGCCCCTTGTCTATGCCTATTTTTTTCTCGGGTGAAGTATCTGCCTCATCATCAATTATAACAAGTCCCGGTTTCTCATGAGACGGGTATTTGTACAGGCTGCTCACCCTCCGTATCAGGTATGAAGCTCTCGTGCTCTCACCCCTGCAATTGGTCTTGGTGTAGCTTAAATACAGTCTGCGTGAAGGCTTGGTGAGGATCCTGTACATATAGAAAAGCTCCCTGTCATAGAGTTCGGCAGGACCGGGCGCAAGCTCTATATCACTTTCAGCTATCTTTTCTCTTTCTCTCTCATTTAATATACCCGCGGAGCCTGCTCCCTTCGGGAATATGTCATCCGTATTTCCGAGAAAAAATACATACTCCGCATCACCTATCCTGCTCCTCTCAACATCACCGATCATTATTCTGTGGGATGACTGCGGTATAAAACCCATCATGCCCTCGGAGATGCCCGCGCCGAGTATCTCCGTAAATTCCTTCAGGCTCACCCTCTCATCTCCCATGAGATCGACCATAGTGTCAAATACATTCATCATGGCAGGATAGAGTCTCTCATATTCTGCCGCTCTCATCAGATCACTGTCCGAGACATCGGAGCGTGGTGTGGAGACAGTCTTTGAAGCGTCATCGGACTGTGCGGAGGCGTGATCAGCTCCCGCGAGAAGTTCCGCCCGGTATAGAAGCCTTGTATAAAATCTGTTGTCGATCATATACCTGCAAACAGCCTGCATGTATTCCCTGATCGATTTTTTCTGACCCTTTAACTCATTTACCGCGCATTCTATGCTGTCGATAAATTTCTCCCGCAGATCATTTATCTTTTTTAACGCTCCGTCTGACATATATTTATTCGGCTTGTATGTCCAGATATCCTTAAATGAATTGTAACCCCTCTTGCCGGATGCAATTATATAGTTTTCCAAAATGTCCGTCTCCGACTGACTAAGCGGTGAGAGACCCGTGCGCAGAAATCTCATGACATATTCCATGCCAAAACCGCTCCTGACCATATTTAAAAAAGCCATGATGTTTTCAGCCAGGGGATTGGCGCCAAGCGATATATTCTCATCTATAAAAAACGGCAG
>JAGBOK010000118.1 GCA_017633905.1 Eubacterium sp.
TGACCTCATACCCAAGATGAGAGATGCGTTTTTTTAGGCAATGTACACACTCCGCTGCCTCTTCTCCTGTACATATCTTGTTGTCATAGAGTATGTATTTATCCCGCACATTTAGGGGTGAAAGATTGGGCATTATGACATCGGCTCCTGCAAGTATCCCTTTTTCCCTGCCCTTTGGATCTGATGTTCCCAGAGCGGTCGTAGCGGGAAGCAGAAGTGTCGGATCCAAGAGTCTTAGAACAGATATCAGCTTCAATGTCATTTCGGCACTTCCCGCAGGCTTGTCTGCAAAGGGTGTGTCTCTTTGCGGGAGAAATGGTCCGATCCCTACCATGTGAGGTTTAAAATCTCTTATGAACACAAGGTCTTCGTACAGGCAATGTATGTTCTGATATGGAGACCCCACCATAAAACCGCAGCCTACCTGATAGCCAAGTTCTTTTAGATCATTAAGACAATTCATCCTGTGATCAAATGACATCCCGACAGATGTTATCTGATCCCCGGAGCCGCTTCCTGATCCGGCAGACAGCGTACCCGCACCATGTGTCCCTGAGCCGCCTCCTGATCCGGCAGACAGTGTACCCGCACACGGATGCAGCCGCCCGTAATGATCTCTGTCAGCGGTCTCGTGCCTCAAAAGATATCTGTCCGCACCGGCATTTTTATATGCTGCGTAGCTCTCTCTTTCTTTTTCTCCTATGGAAAGAGTGATGGCGATATCAGGATGTCTGTTTTTTATCTCTGATACAATAAAACAGATATCCTCATCCGTAAAGGCTATATCCTCGCCGCTTTGCAGCACTACTGTCCTAAACCCGAGCTCATAGCCCGAGTCTGCACAGCTTATGATATCATCGTTGCTCAGCCTGTATCTGTCAGCCGATGTATTTGATCTTCTGATCCCGCAATAATAACAGTCATTTTTGCAATAATTGGAAAACTCGATAAGTCCGCGCAGATACACTGCCCTGCCATATACTTCATCAGCTTTTTGTCTCGCAGTATTATAAAGATATTCTGATGACTCATCATCACCGGTAAGAAGGATCTCAAGCTCTGTCTCGGCAGGAAATGATCCTGATGAAAGCTTGTCAACTATATCGCAACAATCGTTTATTTTTGTCATAATTCACTCCGCTCCTGCCCATATTTTTTCCCTGCCATCGTCATCACGTCCGGGTCGATGGGATATGTGAAGCCCCTTTACTTCCGCGCCATCGCCATCACCCTTATATAGCTGCACCACGCCAAAAGCGAGGATATCAGTATCAGTATGAGCGCTATCAGGGCGTGGTTCATTATCATGCCGAGAAAAATGACGCCGGCTATCAAAAGCATGACTACAAACATGTTCGGAAGCAGATAGACTGCGACGGCAGTTCCCTGTTTGATCACCTCTATCTCATTCTCCCAGTCGAGCCGGATGTGTTTGATGCCGCAAACGCAGCCCCAGGCAGTGGAGAAAGCGCACAGCGATATGCCCAGTATCATATAGAGGATCGTATCAAGTACGTTTACCCCTGCGGATATGCACATGCAAAGGATAGAGAACTCAAAGGCAGGCAGCATCAGATAAATATTAAAGAGCATCTTGCCCTGATACAGCTTCTTTTTTTCTATGGGGAGACTTTGGATTATCCAGTAGTTTTTCCCTTCCAGCGACGAGGAGCATGTTGTCGAAGCGACCATCCCTATGAAAAAATACGCGATAAGCGGTATAGCCGGTTCAAGCAGTGTGTGATCGAAGGGCGCGTTATTCGTGACCATGGAGATTATCCGGTCAAAGCCCACGAAAAATACAGCCAGACCCAGGATGACCGCAAGCAGCGGACCAAGGGCTATATTTGTGAGGTAGGTCGTCGAGCCCGTCATCCTCTTGAACTCCTTGTAGGTGATCGTCCCCACCACACTTTTTCTCTTGAAGGAAAGTCTGCCCTTTTTTGCGGCAGCGTGGCTTCTGAGAGCCGAATTGATCCTGCCGTAGCTCCTTCCGACTATGTAGAAAACTATCGCAAACAGCAGTATGCTGATACCGGAAAGCAGCATCATATCGGAGATTCTTAAGTTTGTTACGGCACCGGAAAACCACTTGGCAGGCAGATAGATCTGTGCCGAATCATCAGTCGCGGACGATATCGTTTCGAGTGTTGCCTGCAGCTTGTTGTTTTTCAGGATATCTTCAAAGATGAACCGCACGGCAAAAGCACCTATCACAAGGATAAATACCAGCACTGTCTGGATGATATTTTTTCTTCTGAAACCTGAGCTTATTTTTGCAAAAATAAATCCTATAAATGCAGCTATGACCATGGGGATGAGCGGCAGTAGCAAAGACAGTACGAGCCATACCGGATATACAGCGACAGAGGGCTTCGCAAAGTACCCGTAGCCGATCAGCATGGCGACTGAGATCGAAAGATACCACGGAAGAGATGTGACATACATGTACATAAATTTGCAAGCGGCTACATCCTTCGCCTCAAAGGGCAGCGACATGATCATATCGTATTCCTTGAAGCCGAACAGATATCCGTTGGTTTTTAATAATGTAAAGATAAAACCCAGCGCACTGATCATGAGAGCGCAGAGCACGGGGACTGAATCTATGATGCCGTAATTCCCATAGCCGAAGCACATCAAAACACCGAATCCGAGGATAAGCAGATACAGTATCACCTTTCCGATGAGATTCCCCAGCGCGTTTCTTTTTTTCTTTTTATCAGTGGAGTATTTATATGTATTTCTCTTGCTCGTTGATAAAAGAAGTGCTCTTAACAAAACTTTATTTTTCTTCATAAAAATCCTCCAACCATGAGCCGGTCAGTCCTCCGCGTTTAGGAACGTCTCCTCGAGAGAGTGTCCCTCCGTGATCTCCTCCATCGTCCCCGATGCTATGATCCGCCCCTGTTTGATTATGGACACCTTGTTGCAAAGCTTCTCAGCCACATCCAGAACATGAGTTGAAAAGAAAACCGCAGAACCCTTTTCACACATCTCATGCATTATCTCCTTCAGGGTAAAGGTGGCGCGCGGGTCGAGCCCGACAAAAGGCTCATCGAGCACAAGAAGCTTTGGCTCATGTATCAGCGCCGAGATGAGAGCGACCTTCTGTTTCATACCGTGAGAGTAAGCGCCTATCAGATCGCCGAGATCTTTTGTGATCTCAAAAGCGTCAGCGTATTTTTTTATATTTTTCTCCCGTTTGCCCTCATCGATGCCAAACACATCGGCGATAAAGTTCAGATACTGCATGCCGGTGAGATTCTCATAGAGATCCGGATTGTCGGGGATATATGCCGTGATGCGCTTGCACTCCAGAGGCTCTGTATGTACAGAGTGTCCGTCGATAAGTATCTCCCCGTCGGTAAAATCAAGCACGCCTACCACAGCTCTTATCGTCGTGGATTTTCCGGCGCCGTTATGACCGATAAATCCATAGATATCACCGGGCTCGACCGTGATGCTCACATCGTCTGCCGCCGGCTTGTCACCGCCGTAGGACTTGGAATAATGCCTGATGTCAAGTATCGGATGTATTGATAATGCTTTCATATACGAATTCTTCTCCTCTCATCCTTTTATTTACTGTTGCTCTATTGCAGCCTTGATGGCGACAGCAATTTCATACGCCAAGTTGACGGGTACAGCATTTCCGATCATTTTATAAGCATCATTCGTGTCTTCGTAAAAAAACTTAAAATCATCAGGAAAGCCTTGCACCCTTGCGATTTCACGAATAGTCATTCGACGGTACAAGTCTTCCTTGCCTTCAACAAAGCGGCAGTCGTTCTTACCTACCTTCACCATCTTTGGAGCTTGTGGATGCAATTGACACTGACGACCGGAAGCCTGAACAGTATAAGCCTGCTCATCCCATGATTTCACTCTATTACGACTCATGAATATGGGAGAGTATGCACCTGTAAAATATTCATTGTTATTGATTGCCTCAGGGTTGTGATGGTTTTTTTCACCGGAAGGCACAGCAGTTTCCTGGAGATCCCAAATAATATCCCTAAGAGTGATTTTCTTGCTATCGTCTTCAGTAGATCCCTTTGGAAAATCAAATTTGATACCAAGATCGTTTCTGAAGCCAATATAAAACACTCTTTTTCGCTCTTCAGCCACGCCATAATCTTTTGCATTGACCATTGTAAGACTTACATCATATCCGGCGTCTGAGAACATTTTAAGTATGTTCTGTACAGCTTCAGAATGTCTGTTGGCAAGCATACCACTAACATTTTCTGCTAGGAAAAATTTGGGCTTAAATTCTTTCAAAATTCGGATGTAATCATAGAATAATTGTCCTCTTGCATCTTCAATACCTTTGAGGGATCCTGCTTCTGACCACGACTGGCAAGGCGGACCCCCGATTATCCCATCGACTTCACCTGAGATAAAGGGAACCATATCTTCTTTGGTAATCTGTCTTACATCACCTTCTATCAGATGACTGTTTGGATGATTGGCCTTAAATGTTTCCCATATGGTGTTGTCAAACTCATTAGCAACAGGTATTGAGAAACCCGCTCTTTCAAATCCAAGATCCAATCCACCACACCCGGAAAACAAACTGATCAAGTTCATGTGTTTAACCTTCCTTTTCAAGTTATTCGTTGACGTTATCCATATTGGCGTTGTCACCATCGATATCGTCGGTTGTTTTTATTTTTAAGAATTCAAGACAACGAAGAAGACGTTTTGCCATCACATCGCCATTCATTTCCAGAGGTTTATCAAAGACAAGCTCTGATGACAGTTTTCCATTATTTACAGACCAATCTACTTGAACGGCTAATGGTCGATTGCCATCATATTTTTTTGCAAATGTTCTATAATTAAGAGCCTTGCAAACAAAATAGATATCCGGGTGCTTCCTGATGTATTCGTCAATCGTGTACATCTGATCTATAATGTCCTGAGCGGATGATACATCATCTGTCACAAGTATATAATCAGCGACACCCGAATTTTCTATAATCCTTCCATTTACACTAGCGTTTCTTTTGTCATCCGAAAGGTTAGTTCCTGCATAAACATCATAAACCTGCTGATATGTCAAATCCATTTTGCCTGACAAGTCACCGCCAGCTTTGTTTAGCAGTTCAAATTTCCAACCAAGTGTTATCGCACCCTTTTCCGTTCTTTGGAGCTTCTCTTTGTAAATCAGCATTCTTTTTCTGAATTGATCACTGATCCCTTCAGTAGAATGCTCTATAATACCACGCCAATTTGACCCAAAGAGCTGTTCGGCTCGTACAGCATTTGTTTTATTTTCCAAGAAATCAGCATTTTCCTTTTTGTAAGATATTTTGATTTCTGTACCATCCGTTGTAAGAACATATATATCTGTTTTGGGCTCACCTTGAGGGCAGGTTGGCTTTCCGACTTCCTTGACAATAAGTTCTTTACCCTTCAGCATAATCATTGTTCCTGCCTTAAAATAACTGAGAATTCGTCTTTCAGCAACTCCAAAATCAGTCATAACACTACCTCTCTACATAATAGCACAGTCCATGATTTCACAATCATTTCCCACAACAAAACTTGTATTTCTTCCCTGAACCACACAGACACGGATCGTTTCTCGAAATCTTCTTCGTTTTCCTAATTGGCTCTACCGGTTCCCATACATCAAAGATGGCTTTTTCAAACTATTTTGTCAGACTCTCAATGTATTCTGCCTTCTCCTTGTCCCCATTCTCCTTGAACTCGAAACCAAGCTCCCTGCACAGATCTAAATTGGAATCGAAGTCCGTACCTGCCACAATATTTTGATAAACCTCATCGTAAAGACGAGCATTATGGGCAATCATTGCCGCATCCTGTGCCCAGTTGCCAATCTGCCAATCAATCGACGTACCAAGATTCTCTGTCAACTTGTTCTCACGCTCCATGATCGAAAACAGATAATCTCATGCGGCGATGACCTCTTTCGCTTCATCCTCATCATAATCGCTCTTCATCATGATTGACCGCTCAAACCGTCTCTCAATATCTGCCACTTCCTGCTTTGTGATCGCCATAATCTAATCCTCCTCAATCTCTAACTGATACACCACAGATACAAGTATATCATACTTTTCCGTTTTTTTCAAATTGAATCTGCTATTTTTCTGATATGAACAATAACATTGTAATTGTGATTTTAGAAAAAGTTCACTTGCCAACCTCGCAGCGGTTTGATACAATATTTATGAATGAGACAAGGCGACCACTGGCAGACTGTCCCACGGGGAGCCGGAACGGAGGAATAATGAAAGCATACAGTATCCTTTTTCCACACTATGACGAGGTGACATACACCCGTCTCTCCGATACAACATGCCACGATCTGGGGCTTGATACACTGTTGCCGGAGATGGCGATAAATCCCGATGAGCAGAGCCTGATCCGTGACGTGTTATCACATATGAGTTCAGATAAAAGAGTCGCCGACTACCGTGTCGAAGTTTTCTCCGATATTCTGAAGCTAAAGGAGCTCAGGGATCGGATCATGGACGTATTCGACCGGATAGAGCACATCAGGGATTTTGAAACCATTCACAAAAGCTATGACGGTATCACGCTGTGGCATCTGTTCCAGCGTCTCGATGAACTGAGAGAATATATACTCTGCGTGGAGGAGCTGAGACTCTGTCTCATGGAAAACCCCATCAGCTCCGAAGGGCTTTTGGGGCTTTTGGACTATGTGGATGAGATATATCCTGAAGTCCCGACGAATTATACCTAGGTCGGAACTTTCACACCCAGTAACTCATACAGCTCACGCTGCTTGTTTGTGATCTCTGACAGATGATGTGCCTTCCCGGGCTGCTGATAATACTCGATAATGTCAAGCTCA
>JAGBOK010000119.1 GCA_017633905.1 Eubacterium sp.
ATAACGCGCTTTCCGATGAGGAGAAGAAGGAACATGCAGATATCCTGACCATCCTTATGCAGGCGAACGGTCAGGCGACTCTGGCTATGGAAAAACTCATCACAAGGGCGACAGATGCATCAGATGATACATGGGTAGAAAGATTCACCGGGACTACTCTTGATGATCTTACACAGAGAGTTATGGATGAGAAGCCGGGGCTGAAATCCAAAACAGATGTGATGAGAGAGCTTGATAAGCAATATCAGGATGCAGCGCAAAAGATACTTGCTATATGGGAAGGCTTTTCCGAGGAGACAGGGTCTGTTGATGAGAAGATGGATGAGCTTGGTGATACCCTGGCAAACGTCAATGATTTTTCGGATGTTGACCCTGAGAAAATGACTGATGATGAGAGAGAGGAGTTAAATGATACTACTCTTAAACTTACAAAGCAGGCTTACAACGCCCGTACAGCGGTAGTTTGCGCATATATGGATTCGGTAACATATGAGGGTGATACCCTTACGGAGTTTTTTGGAAAGGATTATTCGGAGGTATCATCTGCTGATGGCATAAGAGATCTCTATCCCATAGTTGATTCGCTCTCTGAAGGTCAGATCGCAGGGCTTGATTTTCTCTCAATATCAGATCTGTTTTCCATGGCGATCTCGGATGCGGATGCATATAAAGATCTGGAAAAAGATACGGAGGATACTGAGATCGCATCAATATACGAGGGTATAGACAGGGAGATATACAAAGAGGGAGGCGTTGCCCTCACTACAGATGCCGTCAGATCGGATTCGACATCGGCAGATCCGGAGCCTGAGAACTATAAGCTCGGGACGCTTCCGATCATTCTCTGGTCAGTGACCGCAGGATGTGCCATAGCATCGGTTGCGTCACATGCCGTGCACCTGCGTTATGTCAACCAGTTGACTGCCTTGAGAGGTGCCGAGAATGCACTCGAGGATATTCCCGCTCTTATAAAGGAATTAGATGATTGTCGGAAAATCACGATCGAGGGTATGAATATGTATGGAAAGATTATGCTTTCAAGGCTGAACTCTGCGCATATGCTTGACCCCACGGCACCTGTAACTCTGGAAAATATAAATCCGGCAAAGCTGAACGGCAATCTGAGAGGTCTGTATAACGGGTTTCTGGATCAAAGAGCGCTTTTAGCCAGTGATAACGAAAACATAGCTCTTATAGAGCAGGAGATGCGGAACACAAATGCGGCTGTCAATGAAATGTCAGCGGGCAGGGCTTCGGCGACGACCGGCTCGGCAATAGCCAGATATCTCTCGATCGGTATGGCAGTCTTAGCCGTGATACTGACAACTGTAGCTGCGGTCATGACCGTACTTGATGTACAGAAGTTTTATGACACTGAGTATGTACCGATACCGAGGATCATGGCAGACAGGGTAAAGGTCGATTCATATGATAAAGACGGCAATCCGATTGCAAAGGAAGACCGGTTAGCCTACTACAGAGTTATCAGGTGCAACCGTACCGAGGGAGATTCGGATATAACAAAGAAAAATTATGAGATAATGAAGGATTCGGCTGACTTAAAGGGCGATATTGGCCGTCAGTGGCTCGCTCTTTACGGTATCAAATTCGAGCAGGGAAAGCCGATCCTTGCGGATTCCTTAAAGTACGTAATATCGCAGGATGGCGTGCCTGACGGATACTCGACCGGTATACATGAGTTTGGTTCCGTGGCTGCCTGTGATCTAAACAAAAAGATATATGTGTTCCCGGATGATCCGCCAAGCATCAGGGTATTCTTTAAGACCGATGATAAGACGGTTCGTCAGATCCAGGAAACGGGATCCATGTTTTCACCGGGATCCATGGCGTTCGGTGCAGGTATCGGTATGATAGTCGGAGGTCTTTTGGTCGGACTTATCATGAGGAGGCGGAGAACCGCTATAAAAGTATCCTGATAAAAGTTTGCACAGACAGGGGGACAGATATCTGTCCCCTTTTTGTCCCCTTTGAAGTGGTATTATCATATCGAAACATAAGTTTGATCTATTCTATTGTCAGGGAGGATCTGTATTATGAGAAAAATAAATAAAAGATCAGCTCTCATATTTGCTATAGCTTTGTTTTTACAGAGCACGCTTGGTATGTACGCCGGTATCGGTGTAACAACTGTCACTGCTTCTGCCGCCACCTACGGCAGAGGTATAACAGTGAGCCTTGATGAGCTTAAAAAGGGAGATCTGTTGGAGAGAGGCGTCATCCTGAATGGCAGCACAAAAACGGATACCACGATCTATATCGACGGTGAGCAGGTCTCAGATATTACCACTGAACCGGAGGAGCCCGTTTTCTTTCCTGCTGAGTACGAGATACAGGATCTCCTTGTGACAGACATAGTCAAAAAGGATGACTCTCTGAGCGTATGGTTTGAGAGACAGGACAGTGAAAAGCAGGCTGATAAGGGTTCGGATGACCGGACAGATGAGAAAGCCGGTGTGGAAGCAGATGCAGAGACAGCTGCGGAGACAGATGAGGGAGCTGACGGGGAAGCAGATGAAGAGACTGATACGGAGGCTGCCCCGGAAGAAGCTGGGACCGATCTCCCGGCACTTGTGGCAAGTGAAGATAAGATAAAGCTTGAAAGCCCGGTGACCATAGAACAGAGCATAGTGATCGACGGCGGACGTACCGTCACCATAGATCTGAACGGTTTTGATATACAGCGTGTGGGAGCAGCCGACAACAGTTCGGACGGAGGTGTCTTTGAGGTACGCGGTTCATCGACACTCATCATAGAGAACTCCGGTGATGCTCTGACCGGCATGATAACCGGAGGTCATGCAGCCTACGGAGGAGCGGTAAACGTAAAAGACGGAAGCAGGCTGGTCATGAAGGGCGGTCAGCTGAGTTTAAACTTTGCAACCTATGGCGGAGCTATCAGCCTGACTGAGGGCTCCAAGGCAACACTTGAGGGAGTGACACTCTCGGGCAACAACAACGATACGACCGCATCATATACTCCCGGCACAGATAGTCGCGGCGGAGGGATCTATGTCGGAGAGGGCTGCACCTGTGATATCAAAGACTCGACCATAGACTCAAATGCAGCCGCAGAGGGCGGCGCCATCTGCAATTTGGGAACACTTGAGGTCGACGGGTCGACTATCAAAGGAAACCTCGCGACTGCCGGAAACGGTGCGGGGATATCCAACGCGGCAGAGCTGACCGTCAAAAACACCCGCATAGTATCAAACAACGGAGCAGTATGCGGCGGCGGTATTTATAATACAAAAACGATGTATGTGGAAGATTGTACCGTATCAGGTAATTCTTCAAGTAAAAACGGAGGAGGGATCAGTGATGAGGCAGCATCATCTGATGCAAAGACAGTATACTCGGGCGACAACACTATCAGTGATAACTCCTCCGGTATTGGAGGCGGGATATATGCCTCCGGTCTTTCAGATGGCAGTGTGATCAAAAAGATCAAGTTTACCGGAAACTGTGCCGATGGGCGCGGCGGTGCACTGTATGTGGAAACGGGGATCAATGGTATGTCGCTGACGGATATCACGATGGAGTCCAACTATGCGACATCGGACGGCGGTGCGATCTATACCTCATCCGACATCTCACTGGATGACTGTATGATCAGGCTAAACGAGTCAAAAGGCAAGGGCGGTGGTATCTTCCTTAACGGCGCCATCCTCACCGTCTCATCCACGAGCATCAGCGAAAACACATCAACAGGCGACGGTGCGGGAGTATGGGTAGGCGGAGCTGCTGATAATTACAGAGTTATCCTCGCAGGCGGACAGACCATCATTTATATGAATAAAAAGGCTGCGGACTCGGGAAGCGAGATCACGGATAACAATCTGGTATTTGAGACGTTTAAGGAGATTCGTGTCACCGGAAAGCTCTCGGGTGATTCCAAGATAGGAGTTCTCTATACCGACACTTTCAAGAAAAGAACGATAACCAGGGATTACGGCGACCACAATTCAAGACCCATAGATACTTACTTTATGTGTGATTCCCCACAGTACAAGGTAAAGCAGGACGATGACCTTACAGAGGTGCTGATCATCAAAAGAGCACGCCCGTCCGCATCAGGGTATAAGCTCAGGGTGCAGATCATAGTCACGAATGACGCCGATGTATGGTTCGAGTCTTTTGTCTATTTTTACGCAAAAAAGAACAACGGACTCGGTGAAGAGTACATGGTCAAAGAATCAGAAAACATACAGGATAAGATCGACCATGAGTCAAAGAACGGTGAAGTAAATTATGACTCGGGTGAGATAGACTGCGGTGATTCATTCCCGTCCAGGATAAATGTATTTGCGAACTTTAACTATAGTATATTTTCAAAAAGGGATTGGGGAGCTACGGTAAAGGTATGGATCAACGGTGTCAACTGCGCAACCACCGAGGTCTACAGAAATATCCGCGGCAATGCCAAGGACAACGGAAACGCCGATAACTGGATAACCATCGGTGAGGATAAATACCCCTATATCGATGATGCGGATATCGAGCAGGAAAAATCCATAGATCTGGACAACGATGACACAAAGAAGGTATCGCTTACGCTCGTCGATCAGTACGGAGTGGAGTTCAAGGCTCCCGGCAAGGATTATTTCGAGATCGAGAATCAGTCCTTCCCCGGTGAGGACACCTACAAGAGCCTTGATAATGCAGGACTTGAGTGGAAGTTTGACTCTTCAAAAACGGATCAGTGCCACAACAGTGTATACAATATCCGTTTTAAGTCGGGCAGCAATGTCAGACCGTGGGTGGAGATCCCGGTCATGGTCAGGTTCAAGGTGCCGCTGTATCTGACGCTGAGGATCGGCAACAAGACAAGCGGTTATACGGAGATCGAGACTAAAAAAGGATATCAGGGTGATTACATCAGCATAGAGGAGCCCGCTTCGGAGGCGGGCTACAGGGTAAAAAGCGTCAGCAAGTCGGGTGTATGTATCTTCCAGAAAAATGAAAAGGGCACCGCATATGATTTTACCTATGTGACCGAGAATGTAACACTAACTTTTGAGACTGCGTTTATCACCTACAGGATAGCATATGATAAAAATGCCCCCTCGGGTGAGAATGTGACAGGGAGGATGACGACCAAGACATTTACATATGAAGACCTTGTGGTGCTTGCAAGAAATCAATATGTATGCAAGGGATATGAGTTTGCCGGATGGAACACACAGGCTGACGGATCCGGTGATGCGTATGAGAACCTGGCAAAGGTCAGGAACCTGACTACAAAGCAGGGTGAAGTGGTAACGCTCTACGCACAGTGGAAGAGAGAATCCCTTGAGAATCTTACAGCATCCATTTTTTCAGAGGGAAGTATAGCTTTCTGGATCGGGATCATGCTGGCATCGGGACTTATAATCATGGTAGGCTGCATGGTCTCTGTAAGAAACAGGAGGTGATATCTATGCCGGATATGAGAAATAAAAAAAGAATAAAGCCTTTTGCTGCAGGCGTGTTGTCTCTCCTGATCGCAGCGTCACTTGTTTCTCCCAATATTAATGTACGGAGAGCGCGCGCTGAGGGCGAAGAAGGGATATCCACATGGACCGACATGGTAAATGCCATAAACGGAGCCGGCACCACTGAGACGGTCATTAAGCTTGCAGCCGATATTTCTCCTGAGCAGGATCAGGGGGCGATGGTTATACCTAAGGGTAAAAATATAACCGTGGATATGGCGGGCTTTAGTATAAACAGAGGTATAAAGGGCTCTGAACCCGTCGATGACGGATATGTCATCAGGATCGAGGATACAGCGGTACTCACGCTGAAGGACTCGACGGGTAAAGGAGGACTTATAACCGGGGGAGCAAATACCGGAAACGGCGGTGCTATCCTCTGTGAAGACGGGTCTTCGCTTACGCTTGCAGGAGTGAGCATCAAGGATAACTACGCAAAGAACGGAGGAGGCATTTATCTTTCAAAGGATTGTGAGCTTTATCTCGGAGACTGTGATATCTCGGACAACCATATCACCGGAAACGGCGGAGGTATATACGGAGGCAGCTCCCATATCACTTTCCTTGGAGGGCTTACCAAGATCAAAAACAACATAAAAGATACCGGATCAGATAACGATGTTTTCATGACCAAAGAGATGGAAAACCTGAGATTCTGGACTTGGAGCTCCAAAAACGTAAATACCAGAAAGGCAAAGTATTCGGGAGCATTCAAAAAGGGTACAAGGATCGGGATATCTTTGGAGGAGATGAGAAAAGAGATCTCCGACGGATATGCCAAAGCAAATCCTTCCGGGGCGAGCCGGTTTTTCTACTACAACGGGACCGAGTATGAGGTCAGTGACAATGCCAAACTCTCCGAGGTGACCGTTATAAAAAACCTTGAAGAGACACAGAACAGTTCACAGACATTGCTGGAGGTATATAAGAGCGGAAAGCTGACAGGTAAGAAGAACTTTACTTCTTTTACAAAAGCCATCGAAGCGGCACTGGCTTCGGACGGTGAGAGTGTGGTCACCATGGGCGGGGATCACAGCTCGGATGCAGAGATCATCATAAGTGAGAATAAAAATGTGACCATAGACTTAAACGGTCATTATATAAAGCGCGACAGAAACTTAGAGACTAAGAAAAACGGCGGCGTGATCATCGTCCGCTCAGGTGCGACCCTCACCATCACGGATTCCAATCCGAAGAGGAACGGATATGACGGGGTAAAGGGAGGCGTGATCACCGGAGGCGCAAGCTCCAACGCCGGCGGAGGTATAACCTTGGAGGAGAACGCTCATCTCATCATGATGGGCGGCACCATATATGACTGTATCTCGGATGAGTCCGGCGGCGGAGTGTATCTGGATACGGGGAGTGAGGATACTTCATTTACGATGACCGGAGGCAGGATATATAACTGCCGTGCGATCGACAGTACTGACGAGTGCTACGGCGGCGGGATATACCTTGGAAACGGAAAACTTGATCTTAAGGATGCTGACATAGACAACTGCTACTCGGAGGATGACGGCGGGGCGATCTTCTGTCAGAGAGGAGAAGTCAGACTCGATAACATGACGTTCTCCGGCAACAGATCCATAAACAGAGGCGGAGCGATATATGTATCACTCGATATCAAGAAATACGACGGAACGACTTTTTATGCATCAGGCTGTACT
Source organism: Eubacterium sp. (assembly GCA_017633905.1). Lineage (GTDB taxonomy): Bacteria > Bacillota > Clostridia > Lachnospirales > Lachnospiraceae > Eubacterium_F. The sequence continues at coordinate 7,163 of JAGBOK010000119.1, forward strand.
TTCACCGGCAACTCCTCCGAGGAGGACGGCGGCGCATTTTTCCTGAGAGATAACCCGCAGCACGGGGCTTCCGTGATGTTTGACAACTGTGTCTTTAAGAATAACACTGCAAAGGAAGACGGCGGAGCCATCACGGCGTTTGATGATTCACTGGTTCTTTCAAACGTCACGATCACCGGGAACCAGGCAGGCGGCTACGGCGGCGGTGTTTTTGTCGATTCGAGGTATGATATAAATCTCAAAGGAGTCGTAGTTATAAAGGATAATACCTGCAGTGAGGATGCCTCATGCGGTGATCTGGTCTTGGAGGACGGCAAGAGCACTACCGCAAAGCTTACAAGCGGAGGACTTGTCAAGGGCTCGTGGATAGGCATAGGCACTACATCCAAAAAGAGCGTCATGCTTGCCGAAAACATAAGTGTACATGAGATGAAGTATTTTCATGCAGGCACCGGCAAGATAGATGCCAGAGAGGTCAAAAAGATAGAGGCACCGATGGAAGTGACCTCGTCCATATTCGGAAACGGTAACTTTGTCAAGATGCTGATGATCGGAAGCATCGGACTTGTCATGCTGATAGTATTTATCGTGGTCAGAAGGAAAGTAGATGCCGATACGGACGGAAACGGAGGTGGTTTATGATGTGGAACGGGAGAAAAAAAGGAGTAAAACTGACAAGGTTCATTATCTCCTTTATCATGATCCTATCTCTGTTCATCACGGGATCTCTGCGTGATTACGGACCCATAGTGGCTCATGCGGTCGAGGAGTCGGGGATCACATATGTGTCGGATGTCAGGCTTTTTTACGCAGTTGAAAGCTTGGATAAAGCAAAAGAAAAATGTATCGACAGCGGATTTATCCCGGTCGAGGGAGACTTAAATGCCGGTACCGACAGAAACCATGTATGTATGGGATATAAGACGACTCCAAATAAGGAAGAGGCTATCACATCCATCAAAACTCTTTCCATGCAATCCGGTTATGATCTTAAGGATTATGAGGAGCTTCAAAAGAAATACAAGGATAGCAATTCAGCCATCATAGACACGATAGATGCTGCTGCGCAGGAATTTGTGGTGAATTACGAAGCGGGCTCACCGAAGGCTGCCCTGGCATATCAGGGACTGAACCTCATCAATGTTCCCGAGGAAGATGAGATGAAGCTCGGTGACTATATAGTTTCCGGGAAGGCAGACTGGAACTTTTTCGCAGAGGTAGTCGCCAGATCGAGCGCAGGTACGGTGAGCGCCATCGTAGGATATCTGTCTGAGGGGCTTGCGGCATATAACAACGGATATGATGAGGAAAAAGGAGAGGAAGTCACGCTGTCATGGGCAGATCAGGTCTCTGAGAGCAATGTATGGGATCAGCTTGAGGAAGCGACAACACAGGATGAGTTTGATGAGCTCTACAGAGAGTACGGCGATGATGCCAAAGCACTTCATGAACAGCTTCAGGACTTTGCTACGGCATATGACAACGCAGTGGCTGTTTTCAATGAGAGTAAAGCAGAAGAAGAGCTTAGCGCACTCGAAGGTCAGTCAGAAGAGTCCGTCGTTACAGACATGGATGAAGTATCCGAAAACAATCAGCACATGATGTATATCGCCATGTATGATGAGCTTGATACGTATAAAGCCAATGAGGACTATAATCTCGGTGAGTATCTGCTGAACCTCGGATATGAAACATCAGGTGAGGTGGACCTGACACAGCTTTATCCCGTCATCGACTCCATGAGCTATGCGCAGAGGAGGATGTCAGCGGTAGGAGGTGTAAACAGCCTTATCGTATCCGCGGGTGAGAACGAAGAGAATCCCGAAGCCGAGGAGAAGCTGTCCGAGGCGGCAGAGCACATAAAAGAGCTTATAGGAAGCGATTCTTACTCTGTGTGGATGAATGACAACGAAGAACTCAAGGGTAAAAAGGTAGCTTATACCAATGATGCGATCAGGAGTAATGCTGCCCAGCAGCTTATCGACAAGCAGGAGGTATCGACCTGGAAGGAAGATGCCGAAGAGATCATGAAGTGGGTGAACCTGGGGTTAGGAGTCCTGTTCTGTGTGGTTTTGGTAGCTCAGTTCTCGGCTTTTGCGACATTATTGGCAGCTATCCCGGCAGCGATATGTGCGCTTGCTGCAGCATGTGGTCTTACATCCACAGCCATCACCATCGGTGTGATCACAAAAGGTATAGCTGCAGGCGCATCCACATTGGCTTCTCCTGTGGGGCTGATAACCTTAGGAGTGCTCCTGATATCGATGTTAGTCATATGGGTAGTCTCTGAGATCAAGAAATATATAAAAGAGAATACAGACTATGATTATGAAGATGCGCCTGAATACGTGGCAGACGAAGCAAAGGGAGATAAGGGCAAGTATCTGGTTTATTATAAGGGAGTCGGCTCCGAGGAGGCAGATGAGGGTGATGACTATCACGGAAACGAGGGGATCAGTGATGTAAACGGGCGCATGGGCTTCAGGGGATGGAACTGTATGTTCATCTCCAGGGATCTCAATGTCGGTTCGCCGATCATAGTGAATGAGGGTGAGGATGCCTTTTTTGTAAAGCAGGGCGACGACGGCACGAATCCGATCAACGGATATGACTGCGTAAAGGCTTTCGGAGAGATCATGCCGGTAAACCTCAATTCACTTATGAAAGAAGATGAGTACGGGGGGATCTATGTACACTACCGCACGGAGAAGTCGATACTCAACAAATCCGGTTCATCGGACTCTGATGCCGGGGTCGTATCAGGTGCCGGCACCGATGTTGAAAATGATGATACGGGATCGTCGGATACCGTAGATCCGAATCTTTATTATGATGACATCATCGTAAGATCTGCTGATACGGAAGAGCTTGCCAAGGCAAAGATCACTGCAAAGGGCTTTCAGATCTGGGACAAAAACCTTGCAAATGATGCAAGATTTAAGTACTCAAGACACAAGGAATGGGCATATACATATTTAGGTTTTAAAACAACAAATAATCCAAAGGAAGCGATAACCGATATCAGGGTGGCTACATTTACACCCGCAACCACCAACGATGGCAAATTATTCTTCGGAGATATCAACTACGGTTGTGCGGGAAATCTCGGGTACAAAGCAGAGAACAAGGATGAGGCTAAAGAATACCCCGCTGATCTTGACGGCCTATGGTTTACCAAGCACACCAAAGCGGGAACGCCCATACATCTCGGAGCGCTTCATCTGGTAGACTCTCATGAGGACGGCAAGTACGTGGATCAGGGCTGGATACCGGTAACAACATTTTCAGGTGTTCCATACAACTTCGCATCTACAAGGGATTTTGACACAGACAGTGCAAAACCCGGAAGGCAGGGAAATTACGGCTTCCGTTATACATGCTACGGAACAAATGAGGATGATAAATGGGATTGTCCCGCAAGGTATCTCTACTATGAACCGGAGGTCAAGTACACATCCGGAACGAAGTATTTATCATCAGTATTTTTCACCTTCGGAAGTGATTCCGAAAGTACCGCCGCAAAGGTCGGCGAGACGACAGCCAAATACACGCAGCTTGTTGACAGGATGAAACAGACACCGAATACGGTCATCCTTTCGGATAATAACCTTGCAAGCTCATTTTACTACAAAGGATTCATCGTAGAGAGCAATCAGAAATACCTAAATATCGGATACTCATGGAGCTACAGTCCGTACCGCGCACTTTACGATATAAAGGTTTTCCAGGGATCGACGTTTTCAACTGAGCTGCCTTACTCCATATCGAAGTCAATATGTGTGGGATCCGAGAACAAGAACGTGACATATGACGCCGTAACTGTCATATCGCAAAGAACAGCAACAGCTACCGGCTGGGTGCTGAGAGGTATAGGACCTGAGAACACTTTTATGGGTCCAAACGGACTTCTCGGTACCAATAGACAGGTGCCCAAAGGATATACCTCATATCAGCCGGGCGGATACGCATACGCAAGGGATAAGATGCCGTTTATATCGACCGGGCTGTATGTATCGGGTCCGACCGATGCGCATGAGAAGCTGACTCTGAACGATGTCATCATCTCAGGAAATAAACATGATGCCACGGATGATGGCGGTGTTATTACGGCTGATGTGAGCGGGGAGTCCACACTCTCAGGCGAGTCGGCTACGGGAGAGTTCAACTCCATACAGGAGATGAAAAGACCGTTTGAGACAGAACCTTTCAACATAGCCTATCCGGAGTGGACGAACGATGACGGAGAGAAGATGGAAGCTGCAACTCCCTGCTATATCTATATCAGAAAGGCAGCAAGGAAGAGAAAATATATATCAAAGCTGTTTGTGGGGACTTATTCTTTTAGTAAGTCAGGTCAGAAAGAAGAGATCAATACCAATCAGGCGATCGCCAGGGTGACAGATATGTATGCCATGATCGAAGCGGTCGGGTCAGCTACGGACGAGGTCATCCCTGCAAATGCTGCCATAGTGAGCGGAAGGACTTGGTATGGCGCTCTTACCGAGAAATTGATGGATAAATACGGCGGAGCATATAATGACGGCACGACCAATGATGCCACACTTCCGGGTGCGCCTCCGAGCGCTGATTTTACTCCGGACGGAAATCAAGGCGGCGGCGGTGCCCCGACAGAAAAGCACAATTTTACTGACAGACCTGCATCCTATATAAGTGTGGAGAGGACAGATGATCCGGAAAAAGCCATAAAGGGAATACTTTTGTATAAAACGGATGTCGATTCAGCACCCGAAAAGATCCAGGTCGACGGCGTGGAGTATTACTGTTCGAGCATACATACGCCTATAGAAATGCAGCAGTGGAACTGTGATGAGGACGAAGTGAAGGATGCCCTTAGTTACAGATGGAAGAAACAAAAATACTATTTATACTATACGTATAACAGGGGAGTGACGCCGGGGCAGCCTATCACGGAGATCACGATCGATGAGAATGTATTTAACACCAAACAGGCGACGGCATTGTGTGTGGACAAGACGGATAAGGTGGCACGGTCTGCTGACGGCAGGAAGTCTGTCGGAGAAAGGGCGATCACTTACGGGGAGGCAGCTTTGCCCACATTTATCCATATGATTTATGAAAAAGGAGCAAACACCTACTTCAACAGGATATATACCGCAGGAGGCTCCACTAAAAAAGAAGCACTGGCAGGTCTTTTGGGACAGGGCTGTACGGAGTTCATCGATATGAACTTAAATGAAGGAGTGTCTTTGACAAAGGAGGATAAGGAGCAGGACGAGAACAAGCAGGGCGGAGAGTATATCTACTTCGGTTACAGAGGTTATACCGTAAACGGGAAGGCAAGCGCATCCGAGCTCGAGGAGCAGAGATCAGAGGCTGTCTATGATATCATATGCACCAAGGGAGAGCCTTATCATCCCGACGGGATACAGACAGACAGATGGCAGATGTACTATGCTCCCGTAACAAGGACGGACAAAGACGGTACGACCACGGGGACAAACCTGAATGCCGGGACCAACGGGCCTGCGATCTATATGTACTATACGACACCGTGGCTCGTGGAACAGTACAACAAGAGTGTAGGTACGGATGCAAGGAAGGATGTGTCGCCTGATCCGAAGACATACCTGAAATCGCCTTTGGTAAGGCTGTGTCTTACCAGATACGGCAGAGTTCCGTACAACAAGGAGTCCGGAGCCGACGCATCCTTCGGCGACGACATAAGACCGTGGGAGTACATCCTTTACGATGACAGCAAAACACCGGTCGATATGAACGACGGTACGGTAAAGCTTGATTCAGACCTTCATACCGAAAACAACCAGATAATGATGTTTGCCCAGAGAGAGGATGGCAGTGAGAAAAAATCAGCCGAGATCACGGGCGGATTCCTGTCGGGAGAACTCGAGGTCGGACAGATGTGGCTGAATAAGTAGTACTATTTAATTGACTTTATATCAAATTTATGTTAGCATATTATAAATGAGTTACGAAATGAAGAAAGGAGGACAATAGCTATGGCAAAATGGGTATGTAGTGTATGCGGATATGTTCACGAGGGAGACGAGCCGCCCGAGAACTGTCCGGTATGTAAGGCTCCCGCAGAGAAATTCACAGAGCAAAAGGGTGATATGACCTGGGCTGCCGAGCATGTGGTAGGTGTAGCCAAGGGAGCGCCTGAGGATATCATTGAGGATCTCAGATCCAATTATGAAGCGGAATGTACCGAGGTCGGTATGTATTTAGCGATGGCAAGACAGGCTCACCGCGAGGGATATCCCGAGGTCGGGCTGTATTTTGAGAAGGCTGCATGGGAGGAAGCAGAACACGCAGCTAAGTTCGCAGAGCTCCTCGGCGAGAAGCTTACTGACTCTACCAGGGAGAATCTTAAGGTCAGAGTGGATGCCGAGAATGGCGCAACCAACGGCAAGACAGACCTTGCGAAGCGTGCCAAGGCTCTTGATCTTGACGCGATACATGATACGGTACATGAGATGGCACGGGATGAAGCCCGTCATGGTATGGCGTTCAAAGGACTTTTGGAGAGATACTTTTAACGGGAGGTGCCTGACATGAATGAGAAAAAAGAATTAAATGACGAAGAGCTTGATGATATCAACGGCGGTGCGCGCCTCGGACTCTCCAGAAAGAAAGGCAGCTTTTTCTGCCAGTATTGTTCCAAGAGCTTTGATGCACAGAGAGAGCTGAGAAGCCATATCAAGAAGGATCATCCGGGTGAGCCCGTGGTATTCTGAATACTGAACCCGATCATTTAGCAGGCACAGATTATTCTGTGCCTGCTTTTTTTCAAAAAAAAAATTTTTTACTTGTTTTCTCATTCCTACTATGTTATACTATGTGTTCGAGTGCATGATATTCATGCGATATTATACATAGGAAGTAAAGGAGAGAGAAAAATGAATGGCAAGTTAAGGGGCACACTGCAGATCCTTCTTGTGCTGATCCTGATCGGAGCATTTGCGTTTGTCGCATTTGTCGGGATCGGCAAAGGACACAAGGGAAGCGCGCAGAATATCCGCCTGGGACTTGATCTCAAAGGCGGTGTGAGCGTGACCTATCAGGCAAAGAAGGACAATCCTACCCAGCAGGAGATGGATGATACGGTCTACAAGATGCAAAAGCGTGTAGAGAGCTACTCTACAGAGGCATCTGTGTACAAGGAGGGTGACAACCGCATCACTATTGATATTCCGGGCGTTACCAACTCCAAGGAGATCCTTGATCAGCTCGGCAAGGCAGGAGCTCTGTACTTTGTTCTTTATGATAATGTCAGGCTCAAAGCTGACGAGGCAGCAGTAGCATCCGGAGATGCCGTTGCGACCTCACCCGAGGAGGGCGAGGAGGTCACCTTCGATCAGGACAAGCTTGAAATGGATGGTTCCACCATCAAGGAAGCAACAGCTACCACCCGTACCCAGACATCAGGCAAGACTGAAAATGTCGTAGAGATCAAGTTTACGGGCAAGGGCGCCAAAAAGTTCGGTGACATCACCGGAGATCATGTAAATGAGCGCCTTGCGATCATATATGATGACAAGCTTGTATCGGCGCCAAATATCACCGAGGCTATCACGGGCGGAGAGTGTATCATATCCGGTGGCTTTGAGAATTTCCAGGAGGCTGAGGCTCTTGCATCCACACTCCGTATCGGCGCGCTGCCGTTGGAGCTTGAAAACATCCATGACAATGTGGTCGGAGCCACCCTCGGAAGTACGGCTCTTGATACATCATTGTGGGCAGGTGTCATCGGTTTTATACTTGTCGTGCTTTTCATGATTGTAATGTACAGACTTCCGGGTGTCGCAGCCACTATAGCACTGGTATTCTATGTGCTTATGATGCTGGTCGTATTGAACGTCATGAATGTGACGCTGACACTGCCCGGTATCGCGGGTATTATCCTCAGTATCGGTATGGCAGTCGACGCGAACTGTATCATATTCACGCGTATTCGTGAGGAGCTTGCCAAGGGACAGACCGTCAATTCAGCTATCAAGAACGGATTTAAAAACGCTCTCTCAGCAATCATAGATGGAAACATTACAACACTTATAGCAGCGCTTGTGCTGTATCTCAGAGGTTCAGGAACCGTCAAGGGCTTTGCTACGACTCTTGGTATCGGTATCATCCTCTCGATGATAACGGCAATATTTGTGACCAGATGGCTGATGTATGCGTTCTCAGGCTTTGGTGCTGAAAGCCTTAAGCTCTACGGTGTACAGAAGCAGAGAAAAACCATCGATTTTCTCGGTCATTCCAAGATATATATTATTGTGTTCGGCGTGATAGTTGTGCTGTGTGCCGGCGGACTGATACTCAACGGTACAAAGGGTTCGGTTCTCAATTACATTCTTGATTTTGTCGGCGGTACATCAACATCTGTTGGTATTGACCAGAATACGGAGATCACTGATGAATTAAAAGACGAGGTTCTTGCTGTTGTCAAGGATGTTACGGGTCTCAACGGAGAGGTTTCATCCTCGGATGACCAGGGTGTCAAGAAGATAACGGTTCGCACCACTGCACTTGACGAGACTCAGGCTGAGACCGTGAGGACAAAGCTTGCAGAGAAGTTTAACACCACCAAGGATCAGGTCGAATCAGAGACCATATCCGCTTCGGTATCAAACGAGATGCAGATGGATGCTATCATAGCTACCGTCATTGCGATCGTATGTATGCTTATATATATTTGGATCCGTTTCCGTCATATTGCTACTGCGGGGGCTGCGGTATTGTCACTGTGCCACGATGTGCTGGTAGTATTTACGATTTATGTTATCGGAAGCGCATTTATCCAGGTGGGCTCCACATTTATCGCAGTCATGCTCACCATAGTAGGTTACTCCATCAATGATACCATCGTCGTATTCGACCGTATCAGGGAGAACAGGAACAAGGCAAATTCCAGAGATGATCTGAAGGAGATCATCAACCGCAGTATCACCGAGACGCTTTCAAGATCGATCAGTACATCACTTACGACCTTTATCATGGTTCTGATGCTTGCGCTTCTTGGAGTATCGTCCGTGAGACAGTTTGCTATCCCTCTGATCGTCGGTGTTATAGCAGGTACATATTCATCCATCTGCGTGGCTTCACCGTTATGGTATCTGTTCTCAGGCAGGGGCAAGGCTACCGCCAAAAAGGCAGAGACTTAC
>JAGBOK010000120.1 GCA_017633905.1 Eubacterium sp.
ATGGTTAATGCTGTGTCGGCAGCCATTATAAGCTTTCTCTGGATAATTTCCGAGCTTAATATACTCGAAATGTACGATGTGAACGAAACAAGATTAACTAACGCAATATCTGTTCTGCTTCTTGTTTCATCATCCTCCATCAGCTTCTACTTTGGTCATAAAAAAAGCTGGATCAAGCATATGCTTATGACATCCATAATCCTCGCACTTGCCATGATCGAGGTCATATATACATCTAACGTAACCATAATAATCGTTATCCCCATCGTACTTTCAAGCAGATATTTCTCAGAAAAATTCACACTCATCACATCCGGCACAACATTTTTGGTTTTTCTGATATCAAGAACTTTAGGAGCGTATTATGGCGCTATAGATCTTAACTGTCTTGAACTTCCCAAAGGAACGATACTAAACTTCGGAAACAACACCTGGCTTTACAAAGTAATAGAACAGGAAGGCGTATCATATGACATGGATCGATATCTTTTTAATGTGTTGTTCTACGGATATGCGGTAGATCTGCTGTTTGTAATTATTGTGGCTACAGGCTGTGTCATCATCGCACTGCAGGGAAGAAAACTGATACGCAGACAAAAGGAGCTTACGGAGCATACAGTCAGGGTCGATACGGAGCTTAAGCTGGCATCTACTCTTCAGATGGATATGGTGCCAAATAAATTTCCCGCCTTCCCCGAGCGTGACGAGTTTGATCTGTTTGCGTCCATGACACCCGCCAAAGAGGTTGGCGGTGATTTTTATGACTATTTTCTGATCGATGACGATCATCTCTATATCGTTATAGCGGATGTATCGGGGAAAGGCATCCCCGCTGCCATGTTCATGATGCTCGCCAAAGGCGTACTTGCAAATCAGATAATAAAGAGCAGATCTCCCGCTCAGGCTCTTGCAGATGCCAATGAAGAACTGTGCAGAAACAACACCAACAGCCTGTTCGTCACTGTATGGCTCGGAATACTCACCATATCCTCCGGAAAGCTTGTCGCCGCCAACGCGGGGCATGAATTCCCCGTCATCAAGGATCCCGGCGGCTCCTTTGAATATCTGAAGGATAAGCACGGTCTGGTCCTCGGCGGACGGACGGGCATGAAATACACTGAATACGAGATCGATCTGAAGTCCGGCTCAAAGCTTTTTGTATATACGGATGGTGTACCGGAGGCAAATAACGAAGCGGAGGAACAGTTCGGAACTGACAGACTGCTGTCATCCATCAATCAGACAGATGACAGCAGCCCGGAAAACATCCTGACCGGAATGCACCTTGCGATCAATGATTTCACCGGTGACGTCCCACAGTTTGATGATCTGACCATGTTATGTCTGGAGTACAGGGGTTCCTGAGCACCAAGGCATCAGGCATTTACGATCTTGACCTTTCTTCTCTGCTAATGATCTACATGTCTTCAGTAGTAACACTGCCATCATCGATTCCGGAGCATTTTAGCATCTCATCCATGGTGTGCCATCCGAGCACAGCGCACTTGACTCTCGCCGGCATATGGGATATATCTCTGAGTGCTTGGGCTTCCTCCAATTCATCAAGCTCATCGTCGCTTACCTCGCCCCTTATCATTCGCATAAAAACATCAGCGAGCCTCATTGCCTCCTCCTCTGTCTTGCCTATGATGAGGTCAAGCATCATATCTGCGGATGCCTGCGATATCGCACAGCCGCTTCCCGTAAAGCCCCCATCTGTTATAACTCCGTCTGTGACCTTCAGACTTAGGATGATATCGTCTCCACAGGACGGATTGATCCCCTCGAGAGTCACGGTCGCGCCCTCGATCTGTCTCTTGTTAGCGGGGCGAAGATTGTGTTCGGTCAGTATCTCGTTGTAAAAGCTTCGATTTTCCATCTATATTCTCCTTAGTTGCCGGATAAGTAAGTTGTCGGAATCAATCGAATCCGAGCTGGCGGCGCATACCTGCAAGGCAGGCTGCCATACGGTCTATCTCGGATTTAGTATTGTAAAATGCTATTGAGGCTCTCGCGGTTGACGGTGTGCCGAGGAAACGAAGCAGCGGCTGCGCACAGTGATGTCCGGCTCTGATCGCAACATGAGCCTGCTCATCAAGGATATAAGCAATATCATGAGGATGAACATCCGCAAGAACAAACGTCAGTATCCCATGGTGTTCATCAGGGTCCTCGCTTCCTATTATGCTTATTCCATCTATCTCAGACAGCTTCCTGAAAGCGTATTCTGTCAGTTCATTTTCCCGCCGGACGATATTATCCATTCCAAGCTCCGTATAATAATCGATCGCAGCGGAGAGACCTATGGCTCCGCCGGCATTTACGGTACCTGCCTCAAATCTGTGAGGTATCTCGGCATATGTGATCCTGTCAAGTGTCACAATCTCTATCATCTCTCCGCCCATCAGAAACGGAGGGAGCTTTTCAAGCCATCCGTACTTGCCGTAGAGCACTCCGATACCCATGGGCGCACCCATCTTGTGACCTGAGAACGCCAAAAAGTCCACATCAAGCTCTCTGACATCCACTTTTTCATGAGGCACTGACTGTGAACCGTCACAGACTATCACGATGTCTCTTTCGTGACATATCCTTGCAAATTCCTTTATATCATTTTTTCTGCCAAGCACATTGGAAACATGAGTGACAGCGACTATTTTGGTTTTGTCCGTCAGAACTGATTCAAGCTTCTCAGGCGTTACCAGACCTTCACCGCCCGCACATGAATCCGTTTTTTTATCTGTATCAGGCTCTAAATATTTTACAGTCGCACCATGTCTTGCTGCAGCCACCCTCCACGGAAGCATATTGCTGTGATGCTCCATGATACCGACTACTATCTCATCACCGGGCTTTAATACCTTTTCGCAGAGACTGAAAGCTGCGAGATTCAGCGATTCCGATGCGTTTTTGGTAAAAATTATCTCCTCCGGTCTTGACGCATTTATAAACTCTGCCACCTTTGCTCTCGCATTCTCATACTGCTCTGTAGCCTCCATACTTATCCTGTAGAGACCACGCAAAGGATTGGAATTGACTGTCTTATAAAAAGTATTTACCGCTTCAAGCACTCTGTCCGGGCGCTGCGTCGTGGCAGCATTGTCAAGATATGCTACAGCTTCGGGACCGATATCTCCTTCGGCTATAGCAGCATCAATCTCGCGAAAAAAACCGTAGTCCTTTCTGATATCATCAGTAATAACACTCATCTTTTATATAACTCCTGACTTACTCTGAAATACCCTCTTCAGCACATATCCTGTCAGCAAATCCTCCTGCCTCATCAGGGATCCTCCTTAGAACAGTATCCACATAAGCCTTCTTCATCATATCGCGGATCCTGTCCTCATCGAGCCCCCTCGACATCATGTATTCGAGCACCTCATCATCAAGTCTGCCTATGGTCGCTCCATGATTGCCCTCAACGTCTTCTTCTTCACATAAAATTATCGGGATCGTCTGATTTGTAACATCATCATCGAGCAGAAGAACATTTTCGACCTCGCTTCCCTTTGCGCTCACTGCTCCGTGCTGAAAGTCTATCGTACCCCTGAATCTCTTGACAGAGGAGTCGCACATACTTCCGTCCACAGAGATGTCAGACGTAGATTTTTCACCTGAATGCGAGGCTACATAGTTGATATCAAGCAATTCATCATGAGTTGTCAGATAACCCGTGTCGATATGAAGGGCGCTTTTTTTACTGCCCAGACCGACTCTCACATCAGAATATGTCTCATCTCCCCTGATGAAAACCTGAATCAGATGAAAATCCGCCTTTTCTCCGACATCAGCCTGTATATTGCCGACAAACTTAAAACCGGAAGCGAATCTGTGTACCTGCACGAGAGTCAGCTTCGCCTTCTTTTCAAGCCTGACCTTTGTCATGACCTCTGCATACCCCTGACAGCTGGCATCATTTTCTGTTTTAAAATCCATAAGGACAATGTGATCTGTATTCTCATCTACCGAAATATCTATCGTACCACCTGTGCTGCTTCCATTCTCAAATATAAAAGGCAGTTCATCTGTAATACCGGATGAATTATCGGCATGGATCGATATTTTATCCTGATTATTTATATTATCCGGTGCATCTGTCTCCGCCTGATTCAGCTTCAGCCAATTCCACGTTTTCACCGGCATTTGGTTTATTTTCTTGACCATTTGTCATTCTCCTCGTACTTCTATCGCATTGTCTGTCAGGTTGAGAATGTCCTTTATCCGATACTGCCTTTCATCTCCAGCCTGATCAGATTGTTCATCTCAAGAGCATATTCGAGAGGAAGCTCCTTTGATACCGAATCGGCAAATCCGCTAACGACCATTGATCTTGCCTCATCCTCCCTGATACCCCTTGACATCAGATAAAAAACAGCATCATCACTGATCTTGCCTATTCTCGCTTCGTGTCCGATGTCGGCATCATTTGTCCTCACATCAATAGCGGGTATCGTATCAGATCTTGAAATACGGTCGAGCATCAGCGATTCACAGGATACCGTTGACTTTGCCTTTTTGGCATTTTTTCCTACCACTACAGCCGAACGGAAAGTAGATATGCCGCCCGCTTTGGAGATCGACTTCGTGCTGACGGCAGACGATGTATTTTCTCCTGTATGAACGACCTTCATTCCGGTATCAAGATTCTGCCCCTCTCCCGCAAAGGTGATACCGGTGAACTCCATGCGCGAATTGTTGCCCTTTAGTATAGTCATCGGATACAAATAGGAAACATGTGAACCAAAGGAACCGGATACCCATTCCATCACACCGCCCTCTTCGACCGTTGCTCTCTTGGTATTTAAGTTGTACATATTCTTTGACCAGTTCTCGATCGTTGAATATCTGAGCTTTGCGTTCTTTCCGACAAAAAGCTCCACACAGCCCGCATGCAGATTTGCAATATTGTACTTTGGCGCCGAACAGCCTTCTATAAAATGTAGGTCAGCCCCCTCATCCACGATTATCAGTGTATGTTCAGACTGTCCGGCTCCCGGAGCGTTCAGCCTGAAATACGACTGGAGCGGGATCTCAACAGATACGCCCGGAGGCACATACACATACGAACCACCTGACCATACTGCTCCGTGAAGAGCCGCAAACTTATGATCTGTCGGCGGAACAAGCTTCATAAAATGGGATCTGATCCTCTCGGCATGCTTTTCATCGTGCATTGCGCTCTCAAGATCTGAATAGACAACTCCTAAAGCCGCGACCTCATCCTTTACATTGTGATATACAAGCTCAGAATCATACTGCGCCCCCACTCCCGCAAGACTTTCTCTCTCAGCCTGCGGAATACCGAGTCTCTCAAAGGTGTCCTTGATCTCATCGGGAACCTCATCCCACTCAGCGTGCATCTTGGTCTTGGGTCTGACGTAGGTCGCAATATCTTCCATATTAAGACCATCAATAGGCGGACCCCACTCCGGTATCTGAATACTGTTATAGATTTCGAGAGATTTTAACCTGAACTGTCTCATCCATTCCGGATCATTTTTCTCAGAGGATATTCTCTCGACGATCTCAGGATCCAGACCGGACTCAAAGCGTACTGTGTTTTTGTCTGTTTCCTCATTTCTAAAATCGTAAATACTACGATTTATGTCCTCAACATATGTTTTCTCTTCCATTACTCATTCCTGTTCTTATGTGTGGCTTACTGTGTGTACCTCTCATACCCATCCCGGTTTATGAGATCTACCAGTGAGGCATCTCCCTCATCTACGATATGTCCGTCCACCATAACATGTGTGTGATCGACCTTCAGCGACTGCAGGATGCCCGTGTTATGCGTGATGATCAAAAGTGCTCCGTGCTGCTCCTCCTGATACGCCTTCACCCCCGCGGACACTGTCCGCACCGCATCAACATCAAGACCCGAATCAGTCTCGTCAAGGATCGCGAGACGGGGCTTCAACATCAAAAGCTGCAGGATCTCAGATTTCTTTTTCTCACCGCCTGAGAATCCGACATTTAAGTCTCTGTCCATATATGACTCATCCATTGACAAAAGCTCCATCTTGGCTTTGAGCTCTTTTCTGAAATCCCAAAGACGAATCCTCTCTCCCTCTCTCTGCTCTCTGGCGCTGCGGATAAAGTTCGTAAGCGTCACACCGGGTACTTCAAGAGGATTTTGAAACGAGAGAAAAATCCCTGCCCTCGCTCTCTCGTGTACATTCATACCCAGAAGATCCTCTCCGTCAAATATGATCTGACCTTCCGTTACATCATATTTATCATTACCCATCAGCGTATAGCCAAGGGTCGACTTGCCGGCACCGTTTGGTCCCATCAGCACATGCGTCTCTCCCTCGCCTATGGTCATGGATACGCTGTTAAGTATACGGAGCGCTTCGTCAGCCGCGCCCTCTCCTCCGATGGATACTGACAGATCCTTTATTTCAAGTATGGTATCGCTCATTTTTTCCTCCAATTACTATTGCTAAACAAAAACCATATCTTTGCACTAAAAAAACTTAAGAGGTCATTATACTATAAACCCGATTTTTCGTCAAGTATTGATCGTTACAATTTATAACTATTCACGGCTGTCACTCCGCACATGAATGCAGGCACCCACTGTATGTATACATATCTGTCAGCCGTAAACAGCAACACTGTTTCACCTTTTTACCTGCTTGTAGGTGTCCACTGAAAGCTTGCGCGATTCAAGCAGTTTGTCATCCTCATATACATCAAGATAAGACGTGACGACGAGAGAGTTCTCCTCATCTGTCTCATATCTTGCCTTGTAGCTGTAGCCCTTTTTCGCATATCTGTAGGAATAGATCGACACCCGAAGCCTCGAGCCCCTGACCTTTGCCCTGATCATAATGGGATAATCAAGTGTATTCTCGATCACAAGATCCTTGGTCCCTACCGCCAGAGCCGCATCAAGTCCCGGCTTCGCATAGCTCACCTTGCAGGTATGAGGATGACGCTCAACGGGAACTATCCCCGCAAGTAAAAAAGCGTCATAGGCAGTCGTTGAGACCTGACAGATCCCTCCGCCCTCGACCTGGACTACCTTGTTGTTGAGAAAGCCTCCCGCGTCGCCGTATTTTTTCCCGTCCGAATCATCATAGAGCGCTTCGAGAAATGATATCCTCTCCTCCGGCTTCAACACCCTGCCGTCGATCCTTGATGCTGCCAGCTTTACATTCTTTCCTCTGGTATTGTTCGGAATAAAAACTGTCGAAAAGCTGCTGATGGATGTGTCTATCTGTGCCAGGTATGACGCCTTGATGGCAGCCTTGACGGGAGAGGTGTGATAACTTTTTTCAAAGTCCTGTTTCTCATTCGAGCTCAGATAGTTTTTGAGATCATTTGCGATACCGGCGGTATCAAGCACCTTGCCGTTTTTCTCGGGAGTTATCTTTAGATCGGCGTTGATAGTGGCGTTTTTCGGTGGTTTGTCAAACTTTTCAGAATATTTTTTGACTATTTTGGTAATTTCATCAGAATTTGCAAGGCACTGTATCTCGACATGAACACTCTTCGGTTTACGGTTGCCGGCAAGTATATCATCCTGATCCTCCAGAGAAAGATCCTTGTCAAGTCCCACGATATGCTTTGCCAGAGCGTCCTCTCTGCCCTCCGGATAAATATTGTCCCTGTTTCCTTCCCTGCACACATATTGAAAGACAGTCCCCGTATCCTCCATGGAATACTCATAGCTGAATCTGTTGATCCTGATCCTGCACATCCTGTCCATATACTGTTTCATCTCACCCGTGAGCAGCTCCTCTATGGCGTAGGCATCCATCTCAGAGAGATCTGCATCGCCGAGCCATTTATCGGGATAGGCGGTATCAGCGTGGGCATTTACCCTGTCCCGCATAGCGTTCCATTTCTCCTCGTCGTCGTTCTCACGTCTCTCGGTGAGCGTCAGAACCAAAAGAGCGAACACAAAAAGCACGGCTATCACCACCAGGAGTATAGCCGCCCCTTTATTATTGCTGCCTTTAGGCTCAGACTTTGCCCTGTCCGTATTTGTTTTAGGGCGTTTCTTCCGTGCCTCTGACCGTGCCCTGTCCACTCTGGATTTTTTATTCTGATCCATAACCAAAAATCACCGTTTTCTAAAAAAAATACAAGGTTTTTGTTATTTCCTTATGATCAGTCCGTCATCTGAAACATCCAAAATCAATGAGTCTCCCGCATGTACCTCATCCGAAAGTATCTTCCTGGCAAGCAGGGTCTCAACATGCTTTTGCAAATATCTTTTGAGCGGTCTTGCCCCAAAGCTCGGATCGTATGCTTCATCCGTGATATAATCAGCGGCAGCATCAGTAATGGAAATATCAATATCCTTGTCCTCGATCCTTGTGTTGATATCCGCTATCAAAAGATCAACAATTTTTCTTATGTTATCTCTCGTCAGCGGCTTGAACATGATGATCTCGTCCAGACGGTTCAAAAACTCGGGACGAAAATGCTGCCTTAGCATCCCCTCAACCGTACTTTCAGCCGAGGGATCGATCTCTCCGTCCTCCCTGATCCCTGACAAAAGCACATCCGCTCCGATATTCGAGGTCATGATAAGTATAGTATTTTTGAAATCCACGGTACGGCCGTGAGAATCAGTGATCCTTCCGTCATCAAGTATCTGAAGAAAAATATTGAAGACATCCGGATGAGCTTTCTCTACCTCATCAAAGAGAACGACAGAATATGGTTTTCTGCGCACAGCCTCAGTAAGCTGTCCGCCCTCCTCATACCCTACATATCCCGGAGGCGCTCCTATGAGTCTTGATACCGAAAACTCAGACATATACTCACTCATATCGATCCTGATCATCGCATTTTCATCATCAAAAAGAGCCGCGGCAAGGCTCTTGGCGAGCTCTGTCTTGCCTACGCCCGTAGGACCTAAGAAGAGAAATGAACCGGTCGGCTTCTTCGGATCCTTGATACCGGCTCTCGACCTGATGATAGCTTCGGATACTCTCGTCACACCGTCATCCTGACCTATCACTCTTTTATGCAGCTCATCATCAAGATGAAGCGTTTTATTTCTCTCGGTCTCAGTCAGCTTCGTCACGGGGATCCCCGTCCAGCGTGATATGATCTTTGCTATTTCTTCATCAGTGACCGCCTCACTCACAAGTCTGTCATCGTCCTGCGGGCGCGCCGTCTTTTCAGCTATGGCTAACTCGTTTGTGAGAGCAGGGAGCTGACCGTACTGAAGCTCTGCCGCTTTCTCGAGGTCATAGCTGCTTCTTGCCATCTCTATCTGGGAATTTACATCGTCTATCTTCTCTTTGATTTGTCTGACTTTATCGATCTCGACCTTTTCTGTCTCCCATTTTGCCATCATGGAATTGAAGGAATCCCTATCCTCCGCAAGCTCTCTTTGCAGCTCCGCAAGACGCTCCCTGCTCAGGCTGTCAGTCTCTTTTTTGAGAGCCGCCTCCTCGATCTCAAGCTGCATGATATGGCGTCTCAGCTCATCAAGCTCGGTAGGCATGGAGTCAAGCTCTGTCTTGATCAGGGCACATGCCTCATCGACAAGGTCTATCGCCTTGTCCGGAAGAAAACGATCCGATATGTATCTGTCAGAAAGAACCGCTGCCGATACCAACGCCCCGTCCGTGATCTTCACTCCGTGGAATATCTCATATCTGTCCTTTAGTCCCCTGAGTATCGAGATCGTATCCTCGACATCCGGCTCATCGACCCTGACCGGCTGGAAACGGCGTTCAAGCGCTGCATCCTTTTCTATATATTCTCTGTATTCATCGAGAGTTGTAGCTCCGATGCAGTGAAGCTCACCTCTGGCAAGCATAGGCTTTAGGAGGTTTCCGGCATCCATCGCTCCGTCGGTCTTGCCGGCGCCGACTATGGTATGAAGTTCATCTATAAAAAGTATGATATCTCCGTCGGACTCCTTGACCTCCTCGAGAACAGCCTTTAGTCTCTCCTCAAACTCACCCCTGTACTTGGCTCCTGCGATCAGCGCTCCCATATCAAGCGCAAACACCTTTTTTTCTTTGAGTCCCTGCGGAACATCCCCTCTCACGATCCTCTGAGCCAGTCCCTCAACAACTGCGGTCTTGCCGACTCCGGGTTCACCGATGAGTACGGGATTGTTCTTGGTCTTGCGTGAGAGTATCTGGATCATATTGCGGATCTCTGAATCACGCCCTATCACCGGATCGAGCTTTTGATCTCTCGCCCGCTCTACCAGATCATAGCCGTACTTCTCCAAAGAATCATAGACAGCCTCGGGATTGTCACTTGTAACCTTTTGGTTGCCCCTTATATCCTGCAAAGCTCCAAGAAATCTCTCATTATCTATCCTGAATTCCTTGAAAAGCTCCTTTACCTCTCTTGATGGTCTTTTTAACATGCTTAAAAACAGATGCTCAACGGAGACGTACTCATCCCCCATCCTCTTTGCCTCATCCTCTGCATAGATAAGTACCTTGTTGAGTCCGTCACCCATATAGACCTGTCCGCCCTGTACTACGGGACGCTTCCTGATCAGACCCTCGACCTGGGCTTTGAACACCTTCGGATCTATCTCCATCTTCTCTATGAGTCTTGGGATCAGACTGTCCTCAGTGATCATCATGCTGTACAAAAGATGCTCCTGCGCAAGCTCCTGATTGCCGAAATCATACGCGATCTTCTCGACACCATTGATGATCTCAATGCTTTTTTGGGTAAACTTTGATACATTCATGATTCCCCTCTCTTTCTCATGCCGATACGCACATGCCAGAATCTCGTTGCTTTACATACGTTTTTATCACTTGATCTATATTGTAACACAATAATTAGCACTCGTCAAGGGCGAGTGCTAATTATTTGCGATGATATGTACCGTCATGCGATAGCCTTCGCAAGTTTCTTTTCAAAGTCCTCATCATCCGGATAAAGATCGAAGCTCATTTCTTCAAGATCATCCGTATAGCACAGAACACATGAGTTCCTGTACCTCCGTAACACAAGCTTTTTTAAACAATCACACCGAAATCGTCAACATCTCCTTTGGAACAGTAACATATTATCACAGATTGTTTATCAGCTTTTCCTTCAAAATATAATACTGCGTCAGCAAAAGGCTCAGCTTTTTGTCACTTATAGCCTCGACTCCCTCGCCGTTTTCTCCCAGTATACTTCCGCCCGGTGTCGTGACCGCAGCCCCAAGATAACCCCTCAAAAAGGTGTTCCATAGTCCGATACACTTCTTTTTGTCAAGCCCGAATGTCTTCTCTGTATATCCTTCATTGTCAAGCTCTATCGTCACCAGGGACGCATATATCGCCTGCAGGTCAAATATCGGATGACCATATCCGCAGCTTGCCATATCCATGATGAGAAATTCATCATCTACCAAAAATACATTACAGGGATTCATATCGCCGTGTATAAAGGTATTGCTGCCCTCAGCGCTGTCAACAAGATTTCTCATGCTTGTTATCTCTCCCATAGGTGCTCTGTCCTTTATCTCATCAAGCCATCCGCGGTATCTGTCCTTGATGCTTGGGAGCAGTCCTGCCTCAATGCTGATATCATGGAGCGATTTGACGAATCTCCCCCATCGGTAAGAGAGTTCTATCCACTCTGTCGGATCCTTTTTTATGATATCGGCTATGGATTCACCCTTGATATTCTCGAATATTATTCCGTATCTGTCCTCTCCTACCTTGACCGTAGAAAAAGAAATAGCAGTCGGGATCCCGCATACGAGAGCTTTTTTTGACATTTCTCTCTCATTCTCAACATCAGTAATAGATATCCCCCTGCGGTAGACCTTTAGCATCATATCGTGTTCAAGTCTGTAAAGATCTCCGTTGATCCCGGAGGATACTGCCTTTTTGCCCTCGATACTGATCTGCTTCATCCTTTTATATATGGAAAAAATATTATCAAATCCGGTCATCTCCAAAATCTCATTGACCGCCCTGCTGACATTATAGAGTATGACCTTATGACCGTGCAGTTTTTTCTGAACATTGAGGATCGCCCTGAGTCCTGAGCTCGATATGTATTCAAGCTCCGCGCAGTCAAGCGCATAATTCTCCCCCTTATGCTCACTAAAAACCCTGTTCAGCTCTTCGTTCACCTCTCCCGCATTGACTTCTGAGATCCTCTCGGGAAGAACTACTGACACATTATTATCCTTTACCGTTACCTCCATAGCTGATCCTTTCTGTAATCGTTCTATATTATTCACGACTGATACTACATGACTATCCACCCAAATCTCATTTTAACATCATGGAAATCATTTATCAACTCATTTTTCTTTACAAAGCTTAAAAAAAAGGTTATACTGTCTCTATCGAATATATCGAAGCTATAATTCTCAGGAGGAACATCACATGAAAGCAAGAAAAATGATCACGGCACTGCTGTTGTTTGCAATGACGATATCCGTCACGGGATATGCACCGGAGGCATCGGCGGCAAAAACCACCGCTATTGATCCATTCTACAAAACTCTGGAGCTTATGTACAATCCACACGGCAGCAGCACCTATATGAGCCCGTCCCATATGGGAGTAGAAACCCTGTTGGTAAACAAAAAGAAAAACGCTGCCTATACTGCAGTCACTAAAAATAAAAAAATCGCCAAAGTCGTAAAAAATGTCGGAAACTCCGATGTAAACGATGACAGTAAAAAACTGATCGCGGCTACCGGCACCGGTACGACCAAAGCAATTATCTATGAAAAAGAAAAGAATAAAACAAAGAAAAAGCTCGGAACCATCAAGATCAGGGTCAAAAAAATGTCCATGGGTGATGTCGTGTCAAACACATGCTTTGGCTACACATCATCTATTGATCCTAATGTATATCTGCTGCCTTATATGGGCAAGACCACCTATGATCTGGGCTCTGATATCCAAAACAGGATGCTCAATGACGATGACAGAGGGATACATTTCAAAAAATCCGATTACAAGGCGACATATGACATCACTGTCCCTGATGATGATGTAAGCAGCGGTCAGGCAGTAGACCTCACAAAGTCCGGAGTCATCACATCAAAACAGCCCGGATATGAATTTGTAAACTTTGAACTGAAATTCACGGATGGTTCCACAGCAAACTGGAACATCACCGTATATGTCAATGAATCATCCATAGATAAAGAAGGAAAATACAATTTGGGCAACATCAGGGATCATATCGCGGGACTTGATACCAAGGTTAAGCTTGAAGACGGAACCGAGGACGTTTTGACGGGATTTGACAACGCATCTACGACCCCCGCGCTAAAGCCTGTCGAGGAAGCTATAGCAAAAGAGCTTGAAATGTATGGCTCCATAGGAAGGGGCTACTCACAAAAATCGAACCACAGTACTGATCTCTACAACAGTACCAGATCCAAGGTGCTTGATTTTCTGGGCGCTGACCCCGGCTTATATACATGCTTCTACACCAACAGCACGACAGACGGTCTCAACAAGCTCGCGTCCGCTCTCATCACGAGCAAAAATGATCTCGTGCTGGCTACACGCATCGAGCACCATGCAAATGACCTCTCGTGGAGGGAACGCTGCAAAATGCTCTACGCCGAGGTCGATAAAAAGGGTCGTGTAAAATACGGCGATCTCGAAAAGCTGTTAAAGAAAAACAAAGGAAAAATAAAGCTCGTGACGATCACTGCCGCATCCAATGTGACCGGCTATGTAACAGACGTTCACAGGGTAGCGAAGCTTGCTCACAAGTACGGAGCCATGATCGTTGTGGACGGGGCACAGATAGTCTCACACAGAGCCTTCTCCATGATGGGAGATATGAATGATCCCGATGACGATATCGACTTTTTCGCTTTCTCCGCGCACAAGATGTACTCACCCTACGGCGGCGGCGCAGTAGTGGGACTTGCGAAAGAATTGTACAAGCATATGCCGACCTTCTACGGGGGTGGCACCGTACAGATAGTTTCTGATACCTGGGTCGATTACAAAGAAAATGATATAGCCGTATATGAGGCAGGCTCACCCAACTATCCGGGCGTTGTCGGACTCGGAAAGGCGATCGATATTCTGTCTGACGTGGGATTTGACAATATTGAGGCTCATGAGAAAAAACTTGTCAGAAAACTCATCGACGGACTGAAAAAACTGCCAAACGTGATCATCTACGGAGATACCGAAAACATTGATGACAAGGTGGGTGTCGTGACCTTCAATTTTTCTGATATCAATACACAGCTTCTTGCCGAAGAGCTCTCCAAGCTTGGAGCCATTGCCACCAGAAGAGGCGCCTTTTGTGCTCATCCGTATGTGTGGAGACTGATGGGGATACCGGACACTGAACTAAAAAGCTTTGAGGGCTGCGCAGATGCCAAGACCCCCGGCATGGTGAGGGTGAGCTTCGGTATCTACAATACCGAGGAGGAGGTCGATAAATTCCTCTCCGTAATGCCAAAAGCTATGGAGGCAGCAAAGAAAAAATCCGAGAATCTGGATGTAGTACCGGAATACTGAATGGAGGACGCATAGATGTATGAATTCCTGCAGCAGCACCAGTTGACACTAATGCTCATGCTGAGTGGCATGTGCATCATGCTTGCCGTGCTCACTACCGTAACCAGAGTCCTGTCTCCTTTCAGGAGAAGGGTCTTATTTGCTATCGAGCTTGCCGCCGCGTTCATACTCATGTCTGACAGAATGGCTTATAAGTACAGAGGCGAAACCGGTGATGCGGCTTTCTATATAGTGCGTATAGCCAACTTTTTAGTCTTTTTTCTGATGCTTGTCATCCTGAACCTCTACAACCTGTATGTCAAGGATCTCATGAGAAATGAAGCCGGAATGAAGACTATCCCGGTACGTCTCTACATAGTGGACGGGATCATCTGCCTCGGTTATATACTCCTCATAATATCGCAGTTCACGGGACTTTATTATACCTTTGATGAATATAACAGATATCAGCGGTCTGATCTGTATATAATATGCAACATCCTCCCGATGTTAGCGATCGTCATCCTGCTCTCAGTGATCATCAGCAGTTGGAAGCGTCTGCCCGGTCTCATCAGGGTTTCGCTTTTGCTCTTTAATATCGTTCCAATCGTGATGTCGACACTTCAGATATTTTTCTATGGATTGTCACTTAACAACATAGGAGTCGTGGCAATGGTCATACTCCTGTATGTATTCGCCCTGATCGATCTGAATAAAAAAGTGGAGAAATCAAATAATATCAGAATGAAGTATCTCCAACAGGAATCAGAAAAGACACATACAATGTTCGTTCAGACCGCCACGGCACTTGCAAACGCCATAGATGCCAAGGACAAATACACACACGGTCACTCGACACGCGTTGCCGAATATTCGAGGGAGATAGCAAGACTTGCGGGCGAAGACGACAAGATGCTCGAAGAGATATATTTCTCAGGACTTTTGCACGATGTCGGAAAGATCGGCGTTCCCGATGCCATCATCAACAAGGATGGAAAGCTGACAGATGAGGAATTTGCCATGATCAAACAACACCCCGTCATCGGAAAGCAGATCCTCTCAACCATCGATGTATCACCTTACCTCAGTATAGGGGCAAACTATCACCACGAGAGATATGACGGGCGCGGCTACCCAGAGGGTCTAAAGGGTGAGGACATCCCCAAGATGGCCAGGATTATCGCAGTTGCGGATGCATATGATGCCATGACCTCCAAAAGAAGCTACCGTGACCCCATACCCCAGCAAAAGGTACGCGAGGAGATAGTAAAGGGTATCGGCACGCAGTTTGACCCTGAATACGCCAAGATCATGCTTCACATGATCGACTATGATATAGACTACACTCTGAAGGAAACCGATGAGGTTGCGGAGTTTTCCGGCAGGAACGAGCTGCGCTGTGAGGAAGCGCACTCCGTCATATCGGACGGTTTTCTTCTTGATGAACACTATACCACATTGCATATGCACAGCATAACAGACGAGGACGGAAGCATCACGGACATCCCGTCACTCATCCTGTTTGACTCACTCGACGCGAAGACGCATTTTAATGATGGTCATGAGAAGGATATGCTGTTTACCGTATATGGAGAGCTTTTCTTTGAGGGAGCCTACAACTGCGCAGAGGCAAGGGCGATCAAATCAGACATCAGAGATTACGATGAAAAAAAACACTCTGAGGATGAAGTACTGAGAAATCTGAAAGAAGGCATATCATTTGATATAAAAGCAGTCAGGATCGGCGATCATGCCATGATAGATATTGTCAACAAATCCCGTATCCTCAGATTTATCGTCGCTTTGCCGGATAATATCAGGTTCTGCTATATGGGCATCACGGGAACACACTGCCGTATCAGAAATGTCAGGATAGACCGTGAAGAAGGTGTTATAAGCAAGAATCTGATCCCAAGGATCGCGGACGAGATATCCTTTATAACAGGAGCCCCCGAGGGAGATATACCGAATATCGAAATAGACGGCTGGAGAAAAAAATCGACCAAGGGAATTCCGATAAAGAACAAACTGACGCTGCGTTTCCACACCATGAGTCTGCCGACCGCAAGACTGGTATGGCACTGTCCGTATGTAAGTCTTTTCTACTCCGCAGACCATCTGGTGGGAGGACTTGATTACAAGGAATATGTGCTGTGCAGGCTGGATGGTGAGAACTGGGAATCAGACGCCCAGGTCGACAACCAGATATTTATCAATACTACTGAGCGCTTTGAGGGTTGGGAAAAATGGAAGGATGATAACAAAGCCGGTATGGATGTTGAGATAGTTATTACCAAAAAAGGAAACAAAATAACCATCATCACGGAAAATGCCGGTGTTGCAGTCCGAAGCATAACAACGATCAATGATAATCCCCCACAGGTGTATGCAGCTCTCACAGGCGACCAGTGTGTGCTCACGGATATTCATGTAATAGAAGGGTAGGAGTATGGAGAGACGATTCGTCCGTATCAGTCAGCTAAAAGAAGGTATGCGCATAGACCAGGCGGTGACAGACCGTCTTGATCGTGTGCTTGTACACCGTGGGGCTATCCTTGATCCCTTTGTAATAGAGGGACTCATAAAGCTCGGTATCCCGGGAGTCTACATAGGAAGCGGTGAAGATGAAAAAAAGAAAGAAGACCCCATGGCAGCCATAGAGGCTTCCATCTCACCTCTCGTAAAAAACAAGATCATGCACGCCAGAGAGGAGGACCCGGCAAAAGTCAAACTATCTGATACCGTTAGAAAAAGAATTTCTACCGGAATACAATATCTGTACAACAATTCGTCCTCGGAAAAATTCACTCACACGACCAACAACATCACCAACAGTCTGATGGATGCCCTCAATGAAAATGATGCCCTTGCGGTGGATATCTCGCAGCTTCGCACCTCTGATGAGTACACATTCCGTCACAGCGTGGATGTAGCCACTATCGCAATGGTCATCGCAAAAAACATGGGACTTTCCATGAACGAGATCCACGATATAGGTATCGCAGGTCTTCTTCATGATATGGGAAAATCAAAGATCCCTACTGAAATACTGAACAAACCTGCCAAGCTCACAGATCAGGAGTTTGAGGTGATGAAACAGCATCCCGTACTTGGCTACAGGATACTTCAGGAGAAAAAAGATTTCAAGGATATTATTTCCATAGCCGTGCTGCAGCACCATGAGAAAATAAACGGTAAAGGCTATCCCATGGGAGTCACGGAGGACAAGATCACCAAGTACGCAAGGATCCTCTCCGTTGCGGATGTCTATGACGCACTGGTGACCAATCGTCCGTACAAAAAGCCTCTCTCACAGCGCAACGCTGTAGATATACTGATGTCCATGACCGGAGAACTCGATATAAAGGTAATGCAGATCTTTCTAAGCTGCGTCATACTCTATCCGGTCGACACCATAGTACACCTCAGCAATGGAGAATATGCCAAGGTCGTAAAAAACAACTCATCTTCCGCGCTTCGTCCCACTGTCATCGGAACCGAGACGGGCAATCTCTACGATCTGGCAAACGACGTAAACTGCGCAAACCTTGTCATTGAATAGAACCTTTTTTTCTGCGTGAAAATCTGACTGCACACAGGCATACGACAACACCGGCTGCAAATCCTATTCCTGCTGCGGCAATTATGACACCTCCTGTTGCGGCAGTTCCCGTCTGACCTTCGGTCGCTGAGGCGGCAGCTCCTGTCGATATCGCAGTCTGATCTTTAGCTGTACTATTGCTCTCGCTCTTTTTCTCTTTATTTTCGGATACAGCACTATCATCGACTACGGGCGCGCCATCATCCCTGCGGAAGAACAGATATGTTCCGTTCTTTTTATCATTGTAGGAATACCCGCTCTCACCGTCCGCAAAGGTCAGGTTCTGCGCTGCATTCGGGGTACCAAACATGTGCAGCGGCTTGTATTCATCCGACTCCGGAGTCGTCTTCCCATGTAAAACCAAAATACCGTAAGCGTTTCCGTTCTCAGGCGCAAGTATCGGCTCTCCCGCTCTCTCATCGTGTGTTTCATAGAGGGCTAACCACTGCAAGCCTGAATTACCATTAACATCACCTGACTCCCCATCTTGATTTTTTACGTTCTTATAGCTGATAAACTCAGTATTCCTTGCGGAATTGTAGGTAATGTCGACCATATGATGAGGTATCGGAAGCTGCTTTTTGTTGTAATAATAATATAGCTTATAAACGGTAAGTGCGATATCCGCAGCTGCCAGGAGAATACATGCTATGGCAAAACCCCATTTGAGACCGGTGAGGATTCCACTCCATATCCTGTTTGAACCCTGACCGAGTCCGATCTTGTGAAATTCCGATAATGCCGTCTGTGCCTGTTCGACAGTGTAACCGGAGTCAGTTATTTTTCCGGAAGCAATATTTTTAATTCCTTTTATCGTGTATTCCTCTGTCATTTTTACTGATGATGATGAAAATACTCTCTTTAGCTGAAAATTATCATCAAGTACCATTCCTGCCAGTTTATCGTCTATACTAAATGCCCTGTTAGCTTTTGCGACCTCAAATCCTTTTCTTACAATATCCCCTGAAAAAACGCTGCTCCCCCAGGCAATGACACCCGAAGCCACGGCGCAGCCAAGTGTCCCCGCCGTCAGATATAAAGTAAGTCTCTCATAATTCTCATCATCTGCCGCCTTGTCCATCAGTGCCTTGTACCATGTTCCGTTATCATCGGTTTTGTATTTCTCAGCCGCAGAAGTCACGGCTACGCCGCCATCCGCGAATATCTCTCTGTCAACACCCTCATATATCGAAACAGGCTCTTTTGTATTTTCAAGCTCATTTACCGCTTCATCAAGCGATTCTGCGGTTTTTATCGCCTCAGCCGAATTCTCATTTGTGATTTCCGCTCCCTTGCCTTTTTTCAGTCCATCCTGTACCGTCGAGCCCGCAGCCGCCACAATCATGGAAAAAAGCGATGTACTCTCCCTGAGTGCTGCTCTCTGACCATCGGTAAGTGATGCTGCCAAGGGGTACAGATTTCTGATGCCGTCTCCGTCAAACGCATCGTCCTTTGATGTAAAGTAGAGAAAAAGCGGACAATTGTAATATGTATATGAATGCAATATCTTTGATGCAGCCACTTCAAGAAAATAGCTGTCTCCCTCCGGATCGCCTCTATGGGATTCGATCCATTTATTTTTTTCTTCTTCACTCATCTTGTCAAGTCCGTAACGCTCCTCCGTGCTCAGCATATGGCTGATATGGCTCTTGACATCGAAATAGCTGTCCAAAAGCTCTCCTGCCGCATCACGGTAATTCGCATCGAGAAGCTTCACTGCCCTGTCCTCATCGCCGTTGCAGGCTTTTGTGGCTTTTTTCAGAAGTGTATCATACCCCTGAGAGTCGCTGCCGAGCGCAGAGAGTCTGTCAAGCCATGTTCTATCACTGGTGTCGCAGGCATTTGCGAGCTGCTGTTCAACAAACATCACGACCTGACCGTTTGCCTGCATGAGGATAGTAGCAAGCTTTTCATCATCCACCGTCATCAAAAGATCACCCATACGGGTATTTGAATCTGTCTCTATATATCCGTTCAGAAGCTTTTTCGCCTGAACAGCCGTGGGAACATTTTTCCTGACATTTTCCCTGTACTCACCGAGCATGGCTTTTAAGTCGTTCACCATGTCTTTGTATACCTGCTTCTGTTCTTCCAACATCCTTTTGTATGAGCTCTCGGAGTAATTTCCCTTTTCATTCATAACGGCTATGTCCGTCACCGCCTCTTTTTTGTCTTTGGTAGTTTCATAGCAAAGAAATACACCAACCTTGTCCTTCAGATCAGAATCTGCGCCTTCATTTAGATCACCCGGTACCACATGCCAGTTTTCTCCCTTTTCCTCACACCAGTCCATGGCATCCTCTATGACACCCTCCGGTTTTGAGAAAAGAACAAAATTCTTTATATACAACGTTTGCTTGGACGCGCCCTGCACATGCACCGCCGGAAGCATAAAAGCCATGACCATGACCAAAGCTCCCGCCAATACTCTCTTCCATATCCTGATCTCTTTCATACTTTGTCTTCCTCCATATATATATGAATGGCCGTAAGTTACAGCCCACCACTTTGAATCATAATGATTTTATAACACGTTGTCCAACAAATGTCCAACTAAATCAAAATTTTTTTTTATGAATTATCAGATCACTGTATAGATCTGTCTGCCCTCGGGCGGACCCGTGTGGAGATTGCGAAATACCCGCATCTGTCGGCTTTTATTGACAACACGGCTGATTTATGTTATAAAAAATGATAATAACAGTGTGTCCGTACAAACGCACCATACCTGTAATCACGTCAGAAAGTGAGGTATAGAATATGAAGAAAAACAACCGGTATTCAAGGATCCTTTGTTCTGCACTCGCAGCGCTGTCGCTGATTTTTTCTATAAGTGTCCCAATAACATCACAGGCTGTGAGCGCCGCAGAAGCTGTCCGGGTCTTGGACACCAAAGCATCTGAAATAACACTCTCACAGATCCCGGATAATTTCTATTATGGTCTGATAGATAATGAAGACACACGCAAGGCATATGCCGCTTATAAGTCTTTACTTGATGGCCCTTATCTGTATATAGGGGGAAAAATGGAGGAGCTCACGGAAACCCGGCTGAGATCTTATGTGGCGCAGGGCAAAGCCATTTCTATTGAACTGACTGATAAAAGCCTGACTGATGATGATCTTCCAACCCTTGTAACCAACGTATTCCAGGCGATCAACTACGATAATCCCATGGGTGTAAAGAGTCAGGTCCTGTCAATGTCAGCGGATGGAGTGATCATAGACGGGACTTTATATCTTGGGTATTCGGATCCTCCGGAGCTAAACTATGATGATATGCAAAGACAGGCAGATGAAGAGAAGGCGCACATAATAAATGAGATAAAAAATGATCCAAGGTACATAGATGATCCGGGAGTGAAGGAGCTTTTGGTCCACGACTATCTGTGTTCGGACATGAAATATGACGGCGCCGCGGCAGCAGGTAATGGTGATCGCCTGTATATAGGTCATTCCGTGTACGGAGCTCTGATCGAGAAAAACGCCGTATGTGATGCCATCTCGATGTCATGCGAGGCGATCCTGCGAGACCTCGGGGTCGACTGCTATGTTGTAGACGGCGATGCGCACGCCTGGAATATGGTAAATATAGACGGTAAATACTATGAGCTTGACTGCACATGGGATATGGCTCAGTTTGCTGATGATGAAAAGACAAGTCATCAGTATTTCAACAAAAAAACAGAATATATGACCGAGACCGGACACAAAAGGGAGGATCTGAGTTTAAAGCTTCCACAGGCGGACGGAGATGTATGTACCTTTGAGAAGATAATGGCTGACATGGGCATTATCGTCGGTGATCATACAGAGGGAGATTTCAAGTACGAATTAAACGAGCGCAGTGAGGCTGTTATCAATGAATATACTGGCTCCGCAAAAACAATAAATATCCCTGCTACCCTCAATGTAAACGGACATGAATACAAGATCATTATGATAAATGATGAAGTCTTCAAAAACTCCGGGATACAAAAAGTAACGATAGGAAAAAATGTTGAGATACTTGGAGAGGGAGCATTTGACGGATGTAAAAAACTAAAGACCGTCATCATAAAGAACGCCGAAACTCTTAATTATATCATGAGGGATTCCTTCAAGGGAGCGGCAAAAAAAATCACCTTCAAGATACACGGTTCCAAAAAGGACTGCAAATTGGTAAAGAAAGTCCTTATAAATAATGCCGGAGTAAAGAAGGGGATATTTAAGTTTGTTTGATCAGGGGTGACCGATGACAACGCGGCAACCGGGGCACACAGGCAGTAACCTATTTATAAAATGGAGGTAGGATTGCCATGAGGATGGTGGATCTGATAGAAAAAAAGAGGGAAGGCGGCGAGCTTTCCGATGACGAGATCCGGTTTATTATAAACGGATATATGAACGGTGACATAGTTGACTATGAAATGTCAGCCATGCTGATGGCTATATATTTTAGGGGAATGAGTGAAAGAGAGACCCTGACTCTGACGCTCGCAATGCGTGATTCCGGAGATCAGGTGGATCTGTCAGCCATACCCGGTATCAAGGTCGACAAGCACTCAACGGGCGGTGTCGGAGACAAAACATCCATGATCATAGGTCCCGCAGTAGCAGCCTGCGGAATTCCGGTTGCCAAGATGAGCGGCAGGGGACTTGGCTTCACGGGAGGCACCGTGGATAAGTTTGAATCGATCCCCGGGTACAGAACCGAATTCACTATGGATGAGTTCATTTCTCTTGTGAGAGAACACGGAATCTCCATGATAGGACAGTCAGGAGACCTCGCCCCCGCTGACAAATCCCTGTATGCACTCAGAGATGTAACAGGCACCGTGCCAAGCATCCCCCTCATAGCATCTTCCATCATGAGCAAGAAGCTGGCATCCGGAGCTGACAAAATAGTTCTTGATGTCACTGTGGGAAATGGCGCATTTATGCAGGAGCTTGACAAAGCAAAGGAGCTTGCCGGCAGAATGATATCTATCGGGAACGGAGCGGGGAAAAAGACGGTCGCGCTGCTCACCGACATGAACGAACCCCTCGGATACGCAATAGGCAATAATCTTGAAGTGAAGGAGGTCATAGCCGCTTTGCAGGGTGATGGTCCGGATGATCTCATGGAAATAAGCTGCGCGCTCTCAGGCATGATGCTCTCTCTTGCAAAGGATATCAGCTATGATGAGGGGAAAGCTCTCGCGGAGGAAAAAATCAAAGACGGTTCGGCATTCTCAAAATTCAAGGAACTTGTCAAAGCACAGGGAGGAGATATCTCATTTATTGAGGATCCGTCAAAGTTTAAGACAGCTCCCGTATCATCAGAGCTTACGGCGGACAAAGCCGGGTATATCAGCCTGATCGACACCTATGCTCTTGGTATTGCCTCAGGAAGGCTCGGTGCGGGACGTGAAAAGAAAGATGATATCATAGACATGTCAGCAGGGATCATACTTCACAAAAAAATCGGTGATCATGTAGTCCCCGGTGAAAGCATTGCGACACTGTACGGCGGTTCACCCGGTCGTCCTGACAAGCCTCTGCAGGTGATAGAGGACAATCTGCAGCATGTCCTCCACGATATAAAGTCCGCGTTTACGATAGCTGATGAAAGACCTGATAAAAACCCTCTGATACATGAAATCATGGTTACTATTCACGGCTGATAGATATGCACATAGGTGCTGAATGCTTGTATTCATGCACTTATGTGCATATCTATCAGGCTGAAAGCTGTCACTCCACTACATAAGGGATTCAGCCGCGAAGCGGCAGTAGAGCACGGAGCGTAGCGAAGTGCGGGAATCCCGCATGTAGAGAGTGACAGCCGTGAATAGTAACAAATCATGTAATAAACAAAACAACTGATACTTGACAAACCCGTCAAAATATAGTAAAATACCGATTGTTGTTCAAGGGGGCTAGTTCATCGGTAGAATAGGAGTCTCCAAAACTTTTGAGCCGGGTTCGATTCCTGGGCCCCCTGTAAAAAAAAACACTGATCATATCAGTGTTTTTTTTATTGTATGCTACTGTCGAAACCGGTATCTACTGCCTGTCATAATAATCCTTATCAGCGATAAAATATGTCCTTATATACCCGTCCTGAGACAAAAACACTATCTCACCCGTTGACTCTTTAAAGTAAACATGATCCTGATCCTCAGCTTCAAGCTTGTGCAGGGCTTCCGGATCATTTATAACTGCATTTGCACCGTCGAGATATGCCTCCTCTGACTCAAAGCCCATCTCTATACCGTGCTTCCTGTAGTGTTCCGTCAGGTAGTCCTGCCGCCTGAAATCATAGCTTACCCGGGTGTTATTATTCTCGGGTTTATCAGCCTTTACTACTTTGACCTTACAGCTTAAAGATACGCTGTCTACGGTGGCAGTTATCTTGGCAGTACCTTTTTTCTTTGCCCTGATAACTCCCTGCGAAGTTACGGAAACGACCTTTTTGTTGTCGGATGACCACTTGACATCCGCAGCCGACACACCCGGAGCCTTTAACTGAAACGTCTCACCGACCCTAAGCGTGATCTTCTTTTTGTTTAACTGAAAATCCGTCTTCCCGGCAACCGCATTATTTATGACAGAACCTATGCTGTCTGTGATGCTTTCAGCCAATTTTTCCGGGTCTGTTTGCGCTCCGCAACCCGTAAAAAGCGCAAGTGACAGCACCAGTATCCATAGTCCCCTTGACTTTTTCATAACCGTCCTCGTTGAATGTCGGTAGTTACATTTTACAAACATGTCTACAGCAAAGATTCCTTATACTCTATAACGCAGTGGTGCTTTTTCTCTTCATCTTCCTTGTCATAGCTGATGCCTACAAGAAGTATCTCTCCATCATAATCTTTAAGCGCATCAGGATAGTTCTTGTTTTTTATCTGTTTTATCGCAGCTTCCGATGAGTCTTCCCACTTAAGTTCAACAATAAGTGCCGGATAGTCTGAATACTTCTTTGGAATAAATACTACATCAGCATAACCGTTCCCACCGGGCAGCTCATCAAACTCCATATAATGATCCCTGTAGGCAAAATATGCCAACTTGATCACGCCTCGAAGCGATGCTTCCTTGTTGTAATGAAGCGGTGTGTACTCTTCCCTGTGGATCTTCTCTATCTGAGCAGCCACCGTCTCTGCATCACCTGCAGCGGTTGCCTCTATCAGACTTATGCTGTCCTTTACACGTCTGATCGTTGACTCATGTGTTACTTCATGGATCATATCTGAGAATTCATCTCGTATCTCATTATTTGGAATGCGAACAGTCCCACTTTCTGCATCATAACTCAAGTATCCAAAATGAGTCAAAAGTGTCAAAACATCATCTCTTGAAGACAATGAGTTTAAGTCATTTTTAAACCTCTTTACATTTATACTGATCAACTTACCACCCAAGAGATCAGCAGCTGCATCGGATAATCCGTCAAAATCCATATTGATATATTCAAGCAGACTGTTAGAAGATGATGACATGGACCAGTAGGACTCAAAGCTTTTATTCCTAAGCGCATACATTACAGAATTGGGATTATAAACTGATTTTATATTTTTAAAAGAATACCCATCATACCATCTCTTCATCTGCTCAAAATCTACATCATACTCCTCACACAACTGCTTTACATCATCCTCTGTAAATCCATAATATGCTTCAAATTC
>JAGBOK010000121.1 GCA_017633905.1 Eubacterium sp.
CGTAAGAGACGGTGACAGAATTGCCCAGATCGTGATTATGCCATACTACTACGGAGATTTTGATGAGGCGGCAGAGCTTGAAGAGACGGTGAGAAGCGACGGAGGCTTTGGCTCTACAGGCTACAATTAAGGAAACACTTTATTCAGTGCAAGATACGAGGAGAGAAAAAAATGGGAATGACAATGACTCAAAAGATACTGGCTGCTCACGCCGGGGTTGATCATGTGGAAGCAGGTCAGCTTATCATGGCAGATCTTGATCTGGTATTGGCAAATGATATCACAGGACCGGTCGCCATCCGTGAAGCGGCAAAACTTGGAAAAAAAACGGTGTTCGACAAGGACAAGGTCGCTTTGGTACCGGATCACTTTGCGCCGAACAAGGATATAAAGTCTGCGGAGCACTGCAAGATCATGAGAGAGTATGCGCTCTCAAATGATATTACAAATTATTTTGAAGTGGGTGAGATGGGGATAGAGCATGCGCTCCTTCCCGAGAAGGGACTGATACTTCCCGGACAGACCTGCATCGGAGCAGATTCCCACACCTGCACCTACGGAGCGCTCGGAGCGTTTTCTACAGGCGTAGGAAGTACAGACATGGGCTGCGGAATGATAACCGGAAAGGCATGGTTCAAGGTTCCGTCTGCGATAAAGGTCGAACTGAAGGGAAGTCTGAAACCGTG
This sequence comes from Eubacterium sp., assembly GCA_017633905.1. Classification (GTDB taxonomy): domain Bacteria; phylum Bacillota; class Clostridia; order Lachnospirales; family Lachnospiraceae; genus Eubacterium_F. The sequence goes on from JAGBOK010000121.1 coordinate 687, forward strand.
GGTAAGCGGCAAGGATGTTATTCTTCATCTGATCGGTACTATAGGTGTAGACGGCGCTTTGTACAGGTCTCTTGAGTTCTGCGGAGACGGAGTGGCGGCACTTTCCATGGACGACAGGTTTACGATCGCGAACATGGCAATTGAGGCAGGAGCCAAGAACGGGATCTTTCCGGTTGACGAGAAGACTGTAGAATATGTGAAGGAGCATTCTGACAGGGAATTTACAAGATATGAGGCTGATCCCGATGCTCATTATGATGAGGTCGTGACCATAGATCTCTCCGAACTGGAGCCTACGGTGGCATTTCCTCATCTGCCGGAGAACACAAAGACTGTAAGTGAAGCCGGCGAAGTGAAGATCGATCAGGTAGTGATCGGATCATGCACCAACGGTCGTATGGATGATATGAGGGTCGCCGCAAAGATACTAAAGGATCGTCATGTCAAAAAAGGTATCCGCTGCATCGTGATCCCGGCAACACAGGACATCAGTCTTAAATGCATAGAAGAAGGGCTGACAGAGATTTTTATTAAGGCAGGAGCTATCGTCTCAACACCGACCTGCGGACCGTGTCTCGGAGGATATATGGGGATACTTGCTGCAGGAGAGAGGGCAGTCTCGACTACCAACAGGAACTTTGTCGGACGTATGGGACATGTTGATTCCGAGGTCTATCTGGCATCCCCCGCGGTTGCTGCCGCAAGCGCAGTCACGGGCTGTATTTCACAGCCGTCGGATATCGGGATGTAAAGGATTTTTACTGTTAAGGAAAGGATTACCGCAATGAAAGCATCAGGAAAAGTTTTTAAATACGGAGACAATGTAGATACGGATGTGATCATCCCGCAAGATACCTCAACTCATCTGATCCGAAAGAGTTAGCTCTTCACTGCATGGAGGACATTGATCCTGAATTTGTGAACAAGGTAGGGAAGGGTGATATCATAGTAGCAAACAAGAACTTCGGATGCGGCTCATCAAGAGAGCACGCACCGATCGCGATTAAGGCGGCAGGAGTAAGCTGTGTGATCGCTGAGACATTTGCGAGGATCTTCTATAGAAATGCAATCAATATCGGACTTCCGATCATCGAGTGCGAGGAAGCAGCCCGCAGAATTGCGGATGGTGATGAGATAGAGATAGATTTTGACAGCGGAGTGATAAAGGATATCACCAACGGAGAGTCATATAAAGGACAGGCATTTCCGGAGTTTATGCAAAAGATCATAAAGGCTGAGGGACTAATCAACTATATAAATGAAACATTGCCTGACAGCCGCGAACAGTAACGATACGTTGTCTTTGGAGTTGTATGCTATGAAGAAAAAAGAAACTGTTATCCCGATAGTGATCGGTATGGTATTCATCGCCCTGATAGTCGTTCTGGTGCTGATACGGGCAAATCATACCAAAAAAACGGAGGAAAGGCTTGCCGAAGAAAGTGCCGCGGCAGCGGTACCTACAGCGCCGGCTGCTCCTGCCTCAGATGATGGAGAGCTTATTGATTATGAGGAGAAGGGCATCATAACACTTGCTGATTACAGAGCCTTCAGGGAGACTACTGATCCAAAGGATTCGGATGACTGGCTGCAGCTTTTATGGGATGACTACCTTGCCGAATGCAAGATAAGCGAGTACCCCGAAGATCTTCTGAATGAAGCATTAAACGATACAACAAGGCAGTATTACAATTTTGCCGAAGCCGCCGGAATGTCCGTTGAAGAGCTTCTGGAAAGCTACGGGGTTGACGAGACCACTATCAATGAGGTGGCAAAGGACAGCGTCAAGGGGAGGCTTGTAGCCAAGACCATTGCGTCAAAGGAGGGCTTTACGCTCGATGATGACAAGATGGTAACTTATCTTATGAGGATGATGGAGTATGGAGAAAAGGACAAGGATACAGCCCAAAATCTTATAAAGGATTATTTAAATGACTATGGCGCAAGACCAAAGGACGATATATACATAGAAATGGTCAAGGATATATTGCTTGAAAACAATCCGAAATGATACACATACAGGCTGTGACTTGCGGAGTTACAGCTGCAAACATTGGCGATGACCGGTTCATTTGGATGATATGAGAAGTGTTTTCTGAAATTTGGAGAGTATAAAATGCGCAATGTTGAGGAATTCTTAAATAAACTCAACTTCGAGAGCAGGGAAGCCTATGACAGGGCAAAAAAGGAAGCTGAATTTATAAAAAAAGCTGAGCAGACCATGGATCTTTCAGACGGAAAGACTGCGCTAAAACTGTACAACAAGATCGTGAAGGAAAAAATATTCGGCTCTGTGATAGGTTATGAATTTCTCTTTGAACTAAGAAAAACCATAGTGGATTCGGGAGTCGCCGATGAGTCGGCATTATCCGCGATCCCCGTCAGGGAGATCATTAAGACCGAGAATGACACTTTGGCGGATCATTCGATAGAGGTGGAAAAATACAAACATCTCTACGAGGGACAGCGCACTATCACGACCAAATACAAGATAGGGATAATAGTCTGCATACTTGTGCTCATAGGCTTTGTGGCGGTCAATCTGTCCATGGAATACTCGGTGTTCACATATTTTACAAACTATAAGGCTACAATGGAGGAGGAACTGATCAATAAATATGAGGCTTGGTCAGCCGAGCTTGACAGGCGGGAGAAAGCGCTTGAAGATCCCGGGGCAGATACCGGGGAGGCAGATGAGACGGACGGGGAACAGACTGAATGACATATCATCAGACCGTGAGCGCGCAGCTTCGTTGTTGAAAGGAGTGATCCTCCATGAATGGAAATAAGATTCTGGTAGTTGATGATGAACAAAGGATGAGAAAACTTATCCGTGATTTTCTGGTAAAGCAGGATTATCAGGTGTTAGAGGCAGGAGACGGTGAGGAAGCGATCGATGTTTTTTTGGCAAATAAAGACATTGTGCTGGTCATTCTCGATGTTATGATGCCAAAGCTCGACGGATGGGAGACCTGCAAGGAGATCAGAAGCTATTCAAAGGTTCCGATCATCATGCTCACGGCAAGGGGAGCCGAGACAGATGAACTGAGAGGCTTTGAACTCGGTGTCGATGAGTATATATCAAAGCCTTTTTCTCCAAAGATACTGGTTGCAAGAGTTCAGGCGCTTCTGAGGCGAAGCGGCAATGGTTCAAATGATACGATCAGGCTTGGAGAGATAGAGCTTGACTATGAGGCACATGTTGTGAAGATCCAGGGAAAGCCCGTGGAGTTGAGCTTCAAGGAATTTGAACTGCTTTCTTATTTCATGGAGAATAACGGGATAGCCCTCTCCAGAGAAAAGATACTCAACCATGTGTGGGATTATGATTACTTTGGTGACGCGCGCACAATAGATACACATGTAAAAAAGCTCAGAAACAAGCTTGGAGAGTGTGGGAGCTATATCCAGACGATATGGGGCATGGGATACAAGTTTGAGGCAGGTGAGTCCTCATGAGACATTCCATACGAATACGACTTATCCTGCTGGTATCTCTGATGCTGATAGCTGAAATTGCCGTAATTTTTTTTATGAATGTGTTTCTTTTGCCTCATTTTTATCAGACGACCAAGATATCACAGATGCGGGATGTATATTCAGAGGTGTCTGCAAGCTGCAGTGAACTCAATCTGTCGGATATAACGGATGAGGAGAAAGAAAGGATATACGATAGGCTTGACTCCGTGAGCGACAACAGAAGCGTTTCGATATATATAATGCAGATATCGGCTGATGATACGGGAAGCATAGCAAGCATAAACTATATCTATCCCGTGAGCACAGGCAGAATGAAAAATATGCTCATGAACCAGATCGCGGAATATGTCAGGGCAATGTATTTCGGCGAGGAGCTTGGTGAGAATTTTGAGCTGATAGAAAAAGAGTCAGATCATGCGATATACAAGGTATATGACGAGAGGGTGGATTCTGATTATATAGAGCTGACAGGTCAGCTTCCCGACGGATACTGGCTGTATCTTCGCGCCAGCTATACAGGGATACAGGAGGGCTCCGAGGTATCGAACAGGTTTTTGATCTATGTCGGCGGAGCAGTTCTTCTGATAAGCATAATACTTGCATTTATCATTGCAAATCACTATACAAGACCGATATTAAAGCTTGCCGAATGGGCGGAGCGTATGAGAGGGCTTGATTTTTCTTCAAGATACGAGACTGACAGGGCGGATGAGATAGGTGTACTGGCATCGGGCATGAATGAGCTCTCCGACAAGCTGGAGGCTACGATATCAGAGCTGAAGACCGCAAACAACGAGCTGCAGCACGATATAGAGAAAAAAACGATGCAGGAGCAGATGAGACAGGAGTTTTTAGCCAATGTTTCTCACGAGCTAAAGACACCGATCGCTTTGGTTCAGGGTTATGCCGAAGGGCTAAAGGACAATGTAAATGACGATCCGGAAAGCAGGGATTTCTACTGTGATGTTATCATAGACGAAGCGAACAAGATGAATCAGATGGTGAAGAAGCTGTTGACACTGAATCAGTTAGAATTCGGCAGCAACCAGATCCATATGGAGCATTTTGATCTAAGAGATCTGGTGAGATCCGTTGTTGCGTCCAATGAGATTAGGTTTTCTCAAAAAGAAACAGAGCTAAAGTTCATCCCTCACCCCGAACCGGTTATGGTATGGGCTGATGAGTATATGATAGAGGAGGTTCTGACAAACTATATCTCAAATGCGCTCAATCATGTTGAGGAAGTGGATGGACACAGGATAATCAAGATAAAAAGCGTGGTGCTTGATGAAAAGGTCAGGATAAGTGTATTCAATACAGGCAGGAAAATTCCCGATGAGGATATCACAAAGATATGGACCAAGTTCTACAAGGTCGATAAGGCAAGAACCAGGGAATATGGCGGAAACGGTATAGGCTTATCCATAGTAAAAGCCATCATGGAAGCCCACAATAACGGCTATGGTGTGATGAATTATGACAACGGAGTAGAATTTTGGTTCGATTTAGACATAAAATGATTGAAGTATTGAAAAATTTGTGTTATAATAGTTTCGTGTGAGTGTGACCGAAAAGACAAAAAAGTTTAAAAAACAGCGTAAAATCGCTCTTTTTGGAGGATGAAGTGAAAAAAAAGAGAATATGGATCACAGGCGCGCTCATCATGGGAATGCTGCTTACTGGCTGCGGAGATCTTCCTGATATATCAGAGCATCAGTCAGATCTGATCGCAGAGTATGCAGGAGGCGTGTTGCTCAAATATTCTCCCAAATATCAGCTTCGTCTGGTGGAAAATGATCTGGACGAAGACGGCGTAGAGGATTCAAACAGCGCCACGGGGAGTGCGGCAGAG
>JAGBOK010000122.1 GCA_017633905.1 Eubacterium sp.
ATAGACCACATCACCCTTTCCTATTCTCGACCCTTCGGGAATATAATAATTGATATATCCCGAATCAGAGGACTTTACCACTTCTTCTTCTCTGAGGACATAAGCAAACAGAGGTGAATCATCGGAAATATCAGATGTATTTACCTCATAGATCGACACATGGTTTTTACTGAAATAATTCCATATCAGGATCACCAGATACAAAAGGATCAAAAGGATCAGAAAAAAAGCGATACCGGGAAGCTTTCGACGTCGCATTTTTAATATGCTTTTTTCGCTTACATCCTTGCCAGCTCTCGCCAATCTAAATCCCCCCGTTCCAAGGCTTTGATCATAAGCTCAGCCGTAGCGACATTGGTAGCCAACGGAATGTTGTGTACATCGCACAGCTGAAAAATATTGCTGACATCAGGCTCATGAGATTTGGGTGTCAGCGGATCCCTCAAGAATATCACAAGATCAATATCATTGCCTGCTATCTGGGCTCCAAGCTGCTTTTCTCCGCCCAGATGTCCTGCAAGATACTTGTGAGTCGTGAGATTCGTGACCTCCTCTATCATACGACCGGTAGTACCCGTTGCGTAGATAGTATGCCTGCTCAGGATCCCGTGATACGCAATACAAAAATTTTGCATCAGGATCTTTTTTGCATCGTGCGCAATTAGTCCTATATTCATATATCCCCCTTTTGCAGATCAGGTCTGCATAAAAATTGTGACTGAATAAAACAGCAATTATAATATGATAAATCTATCGCCTCGCCGGTTGGATCCTTATATTTATAAGCAGTCCGATAGCTATCATAGAGCTAAGCATCGACGACAGACCATTGCTTAAAAACGGGAGCGGCAGTCCCGTGTTCGGAAGTATCGAGGTCGCAACCCCGATATTAAAAAATACCTGTATGGTAAACATTGTTGCAATACCTATCGCGATCATCATTCCGGTATAATCTCTTGCATGCTTTGCGCTGATAAAGCATTTTATAATAATAAACGAAAGCATCGCTAATATCACCATACAGCCGAGGAACCCGAATTCTTCACTGATCGGAGTCCACACAAAATCAGAATCCCTGACACTAACGGTATTATAGTTTCTGACACCCTCGCCGGAATCGACCATCATCTTGCCGTAGAGCTTGCCGGAGGCGATCGAAACAACTGAATTGTTCTGCTGAAACATCGTGCCGAGAGCCTCCTCCTCGGGATGAAGAAAGCCGACTATTCGTTCTACCTGATATTCATTCAGAAACAGCTTTTCTCCGGGTGTTGTTATGTACCAGAAAAAACCACCGATAAGAGGAATGACTATCGCGGCGACAGGTCCCAGTATCCTTGCCCCCACACCGGAGCTTATCAGCATCATCACAAGTATCATGATAATTACTATACTGGATGAAAGGTCTGATTGTATCAGGATAAAACCGGTAGGGATAAATGTAATAAAGCAGGCGAGGAAAAACACTTTCCAGCTTCGGATATTTTTGTCCTCATTCTCAACATATCTGTTGAAAAAGGCAGCCAGGGTGAGTATCACAACTATTTTTGTGACCTCCGAGGGCTGAAAATAATTGTCTCCGATGCTTAGCCACCTGAATGAATTGGTCGACAAATCGGTTCCTATCGGAGAAAACCTCGTTGCAGCGACCATGAGTGTGGCTACGGCGTAGAAAAAGATCACAAATCTGCACAGCGTATGATAATCCATGATCGATACGATAAACATTACCGTAAAGCCGAATATCAAGCCGAATACCTGCTTGGTTATCGAAAAGCTCGAAGCTGCTCTTGACAGGATAAAGGTGCTTATCAGGGACAGCATAACAACGACCGCGATCAATGAAAAATCGTAGTTCTTCCAGTTGTATCTTTTGAGTGCAAGCCATTTGAACGGCTTTAATTCAAGTATCATAGTCTTATACCCGTATCAGTCTCTCACCGCATCAGTGCTCAATGCCGGAAGTGAGACATGACGTTTAAGCAATTCCTCTCGTGATGTTTCGTCGTAATAATATCTGTAAACATTGCTTGCAAGTTCGGCGGCATTTCCTGATGTGTAGCCGTTTGGGATCTGTACCGTGACTGATATCTCCGGATCCTCATAGGGCGCAAAGCTTACAAACAGAGCGTGGTTCGGCTCGTTATCGGTGATCTGTGCCGTTCCCGTCTTGCCGGCAACATGCACGGGAAGCTTGTCAAACAGTGAAGTGATGCTTCCCGAATCAACAACTCTTCTCATTCCCGTTCTGATAGCCGCAAGGGTCGATGCCTCGAGCGAGAGCTCGCTTTTTACGCTTGCCTTATTTTTTTTCAGCTTCCCGAGTGACATGTCATTGATCTTGTCAACAAGTGTAAGATCATAACAATTCTTGCCTCCCGCAAGTGTTGTAACATACCTTGAAAGCTGCGACGGCGTGTACAGATTTGAGCCCTGTCCTATCGCTGATCTCACAACGTCCACATCGGAGAAGGTCGGATCAGCCTCAGATACCTCCACTCCCGATTTTGAAGTCAGCCCATACATTGAGGCGTATTTTCTAAGCTTTGACAAGCCCTTTTCGTTGTCCACATTGTTCTCGTGACCGTTGCCGAGAAGATATCCCATCTCATAGAAAAAATAGTTGCAGGAGTGCTGTATCGCCTGTGTGACGTTTATATTGCCGTGACCGACACTTGACCAGCAGTTCGGCCAGGGCTTGTTGATCTTGTCAAAGGTCACCTTGTCTTTTACCTTTGTATAAGGATCAATTATATTTTCCTCCAAAACCGTCGTTGCAGTTACCATTTTGAAGGTTGAACCGGGAGCTGTTTTTTGCTGTGTCGCACGGTTCATAAGCGCGTACGCGGACGAATTGGTGATCTTTGAATAGTATTCGCTGTCGACCGAATTGGCAAATTTATTGTTGTCATAGCTCGGATATGATACCATCGCCTTGACCTTGCCGGTCTTTACATCGGTTATTACAACGGACGCGGCACATGGGGTCAGCCCGAGATCTCCGACGGGAAGCTCCATTGATTCTATTTTTTTTCTGATAAATGAATATGGCGATATGAGCCCTTCGTTGATCTCGCGGTAGGATGCCTCATCGGAATCAAGAACCTTTTGCTCAAACATCAAAAGACATATCTCTCTCCCGCTCACCTGATCCCTGTCGACCATTACATGATATACCTTTTTATCAAAGAACCTGTCATCCGCAAGCTCCTCGATGATATATGTTCTCAGCTTCTCAAAGACCTCCTCCGAGCTGTAATAATTGGCATCGATATCAAGGTTTTCAAGATTGACCCAGTTGTTCTTGATGGCATAAACGATAAACTCGCTGAGAGATATCGTATCCTCTTTAAAGCTTCTGTAGGTAGTATCCTGTGTATCTATGACCTTAGCATCAAGAACATTGTTTGATATCAGCATTGAATATATATAATTCATATATTCAGCCATATATTTATTGAGATCCTTGGTCGGCTTTACGTTTGTATAGGTAAGCTCTTTGTCGATCCCTGACATTGCTTTTTGCTTGACATCAAGGAATCTTTTATATATATCCTTTTCAAGCTCAGAGGCATTTTTTTCTGAAAAAGCCGTGACATCCACTATTCCGTTTTGCAGGATGGCATCATAAACATCATAGATGGAGACAAGTATTCCTGATGCCTGCTTGCCCCTGGTACCGTGCGATCTCGAATCGGTCAGCTTCGATAATAGTATTCCCGCAACCTCCTTGGCGGCGAGGATATATGTAGCCTCCTGTAATTTAGCATCGATCGACAGATACACATCGTTGCCGGGAACAGGCTCTGAAATCTCATCCTGCTCCAATATCCTCGAGCTTGAATCAAGTATCAGCCTCTCCTCTCCCTTTTTGCCCTTCAGGACTTCCTCATAAGCCTTTTCTATTCCGGTCTTTCCTATGTGGTCAGATGCCGAATAATCACTTGATTCATCCGCGTATTTATACTGTTCAAGAGTTTCCGCGGATATAAGACCGGTATAGCCGATTATATGGGAGAAGTATTCACTGTCATAATAAACCCTGTGAAGCTCAGTTGATATCTCAACTCCCGGCATGTCGGCAGAGTTTTCCTTGATGGCGGCAACTGTTTTTTCATTTACTCCGGAGCTTATCGTTATAGGCTCATATTTTGAATAAGTATTCATAAGAAGCGCATATCTGACAGTCATAATGAGCAGCGCATCCTCATCAGAATACGGCGGCTCTAAAAGCTTCCCTGTCTCCTTATCCTTTAATTCCGGAGAAAAAAATCTCGTTGTGTTCGGTTCATCGGTATTTCTCAGATAATCAAATACCTGTTCCGCGCTCATCGCCTGCTGTTCATCAGAGAGCTCATCGACACTTTTTTTGAAAAAAATATCACGCTTGAATCTGAGCTCGGCATTTTTTTCAACATTGAATACCTTTTTTCCCTTTTTGGTTATCCTTATGGGAAAGGTCAGCTCTATTTTATCGTTATTTTTTTTGATCAGATTTATGCAATTTAGTATCATCTCATTTTTTGAGATATTATCAGTCAGCTCTCCGGTATCTTCTATTGTCACTGCATAGCTTAGCTCATTGCCGGCCAAAAGCTTGCCGTTGCAGTCAAAGATCTGCCCTCTTGCGCTTTTTACCGCTCTTACCTTGGTGTTTCTGACCGTAGCTTCTTTATCGTATCTTTCTCCGCTTATTATCTGGAGATAAAACATTCTGACGATAAGTATCGAAAAAAGTATGACATAAACCGTGATCAGCACAAACAGTCTTGAATTTGATATGGAGCGAAGCAATTGTTTGATACTATCCAACATTCTATAATTCCTCTTGGGTTCGTATAGCCAGGATATTATCTATCATGCGTATCAGATAGAAAAATCCGATCCCGACAAGTACGGTGTACATCATCTCGGGGAGTATCACATGTAAAAAATAAAAGAAAAAATTGAGCCTTCCCCTGAGCAGAAATTCAGTTATAAAATAATAAAAACAATATACAAAATCACTTATGGAAAAAAGCACGACAGGAAGCAAAATATTGTCGGTAAAAAATATTTTTTTTATGTAACCGATAAAAAAACCTATGGTCATATAAATAAACGCATACAGACCGATAACGCTTCCATACATCATATCCAGCATGAGGCCGCATACAAACCCGATCCACATCCCGTGCGTGCGCCCTCTGATATAGCCGTAGGTGACGGTGACAATTATCAAAAGATTGGGCACCACATCCGCCAAGGCTATTGATTTGAAAACCGTGGTCTGCAATAAAAATGCTATTATTATGACCAGAACGGAAACCAGTGTTTTCTTAATCATAATTTGACATATCCTTCACTTCTGTTGAATCCTTCAGCTGTGTTATCACCAGTACAGTCTCTAACTGGTCAAAGGAAACGACGGGCGTCAGATGAGCCGTCTTGGTCAGGGTCGTCGGGTCATCCTTGACATCCTTGACATATCCGACCGAAAGCCCCTGAAGATATTTGTCGCTGACATGTGATGTTACGACCTCATCACCATCGGAAATATGAGCGGAATTAGATATCATCTCGACATCGATATATCCGTTGAAGATGCTCTCCATGTTGCCCTTGACCATACAGGTCTCGCCTGATTTTTCAAACATGGCGCTGACGTTTGATTTGTCATCTATTATTGCCCTGACCTTTGAATAATGCTCTCCCGCCTCGGAAATGATACCGACAAGACCGTTGCCTGCTATCACGTTCATATCTACATTTACACCGTCAGCCGTTCCCTTGTCTATCGTAAAGACATGGAACCAGTTGTTGCCGTCCCTGCTCACTACAGTTGCAGCGACCTTGGGGTATTCGGGGTATTTTTGATCAAGATTGTAAAGCTTTCGGTAGTTGTCAAGGTTTAAGTTCTCTCCGGCAAGTACCTTGTTGTCATAGTTGAGCTCGTCTATTTTTTGTTTGAGCATCTCGTTTTCTTTGAGAAGCTCTTCCTTTGACGTCAGATAATCCATTCGGTCAGATATGAAATGACCGACGGAATTGATGCCCTTTTGCATGGGGGTGATCACATTTCCGAGCGCAGTTTTAAAGCCGACCAGACTGTCTGCAAACCTGAATGATAAAACGATCAGAACAAAACACAGTATCGTCAGAAAAGCGTAAACATATTTAGGATGTATATTAAGCTTGCTTCTTTTTCTTTTCCTTTTCATTTTGTACACCTAAGATTATTGTGACAGACGTGAAAGTCCCGGATTTTCAATGATAGCGCCAAGCCCCATAACTACGGAGCTCTCAGGCTCATTGCACAGATTGACCTTGAGTCCGAGCTGCTGGTAGAAGAACTGTCCGAGATCTCCTATCTGTGATGAACCGCCGGTCAGATAGACTCCGTGCTTGTAAATATCAGATGAGATCTCAGGCGGTGTCCTCTCCAAAAGAACCTTGATCTGATCAACAATACTCTGAAAGAGATCGATGAGTGCCGCGTGTATTTCTCTTCCCGATATGGTTATCTCGCTCGGAAGACCCGTGAGAATGCTTCTGCCGCACACCTCGAGGGAGTCGTCGTTTTCAAACGCGGACGCGATCGATATTTTTATCTCCTCCGCGGTCTTTTCTCCAATTACGAAATTTCTGTCTTTTTTTACTTTTGCTATTATCGCGTCATTGAAACGGTTGCCGCCTATTGGTATCAGACGGCTCTGTACTATACCGCCGAGAGCCAGTATGGAGACCTCGGTGGTATTGGCACCGATATCCACTACAAGGGTACCTGTCGTTCCCGTGATATCAAGATCCATCCCGAGAGCGTCAGCTATGGGCTTTTCCACAATGTTGATCCTTTTTGGCTTTAAGTTCGTATTGGAGATAAGGTCGAAATATGCTCTTTTTTCGACCTCGGTAATATCAGTCGGGACAGCTATATAGTATTCAGCGCCCTTGAACCTTTTTTTGCCGTCAAGCTCCGCGAAAAAGTAATCGATAAGAGCCTGCATATTCCCTATATCAGCTATGACTCCGTTTTTGACAGGATACGAGACCTCGATCCTGGCAGGTGCTTTTTCATACATCTCATATGCCTCGTTGCCTACGGCAAAGGTGTGAACCTTGTTATATATCGCTATGACATTTTTCTGGTGAAGGATTATTCCCTCTTCGTTTTTATATATTTTTATTGAGCTTGTGCCAAAATCGATTCCTATTGCTTTTGCAGACATTTTTATGTATCCTTTCCAAATGAATAATGATCGTTTTTTTCAAACAAAAGACCTGAGTCCAAAAAACTGACATAGGTATTGCAGCCGATAATAATATGGTCAAGAAGCGGAATGCCGATCAGTCCGCAGGCATCCGTAAATGCCCTCGTGACCTCTGCGTCAGCCTTGCTCGGGGTGGGATCACCGCTCGGATGATTGTGAAGTATTATCATCGAGGCGGCGTTGTACTTTAGAGCAAGTATCATAGCCTCTCTCGGAGACGCTATCGACATGTTGATCGTACCGATAAAAAGCTCCTCATAGCATATCATGGTGCCGGAGGCATCAAAGAGAGCAAGATAAAAATGCTCTGTTTCAAGGTGCTTTAACTCCTCCATAAAAAAACCGGCAACATCCTCAGGCTCGCGCATGCGCCTTCCGGGATGTTTGACTGCTCTTGTCATGCGCTTGGCAAGCTCTGTTATGCAAAGAAGCTCTAAAGACTTGACGCGTCCGATGCCATCAAGCTTCATCAGATCGGGCTGTCTCGCGTGATAAAGGCTCAAAAGCCCCGGTTGATCCGAGTAAAGCCCAAGGACTTCTCTCGCAAGCTCGATGCTTGTCTTTCCTCTGGAGCCTGATCTGAGGATCACGGCAAGAAGCTCTGCATCGGATAATACCCTGACGCCGTATCTCTCAGCTCTTTCGTATGGTCTCTCCGATTCCGGAAAATCCTGAATGGTTATATGTTTCATATTCAGTATCGGATCAAAAGAGTAACATTTAAACAAATACCGTAACTGTTATTATAACACAGAAACGATGCCTTTATCAACCAGTTTTTGTAAAGAATTGATAATTCCCAGTTTTCCGTGACCGAAGGTAAGACCTCCCTGAAAATATACGGAATATGGCTCTTCTATCGGCGCGTCGGCTGACAGCTCGATCGAAGATCCCGAAATAAACGCTCCTGCAGCCATGATAACGTCAGAGTGATATCCGGGCATCGGATACGGCTCCGGTGTCACATGCGCATCCACCGGTGATGCCGCCTGTATTCCCTGACAAAAGGCGATCACCGCATCTTTGTTTCCAAGCCTTATCGCCTGTATGATGTCATGGCGGGGAGCATCAGGTCCGGGCGAGGTCTCAAATCCGAGTCGGTCATACATGTGCGCGGCAAATATCGCGCTTTTTAACGCGGATGCTACTACCGTGGGGGCAAAATACAATCCCTGATAGAGACTCCTGTTGATATCAAGGGATGCCCCTACCTCTGCGCCAAGCCCCGGGGATGTCAGTCTGTAGGCGCATTTTTCTATCAGTTCTTTTTTCCCTGCTATATATCCTCCCATGGGTGCAAGTCCGCCGCCCGGATTTTTTATCAGGGATCCGACAACCATGTCCGCGCCGACATCGGAGGGCTCTGTCGCATCGACAAATTCGCAGTAGCAGTTGTCCACCATGCAAATAATATCGGGGTTTATTTTCTTGATAAAGCTTATAAGCCCGCCTGTCTCATCAGCAGAGAACGAACGCCTCATGGCGTATCCCTTGGAGCGCTGGATGGTGACCATCCTGGTGTTTTTATTGATGCTTCGTTTGATGTTTTCATAGTCAAAGCCCGAGTCCGGGAGAAGCTCTGTCTGTCTGTAGGTGATGCCAAATTCCTTTAGTGAGCCCATCCCCTCGCCTGCTCCGTTTATGCCTATCACGTTTTCAAGTGTATCATAGGGTTTTCCGACGGGCGACAAGAGCTCATCACCCGGTCTGAGTATCGCAGAAAGACCGATATTCAGGGCGTGTGTGCCGCAGGTTATCTGTGATCTGACCAGCGCGCTCTCCGTGTGAAACAGATCGGCATACACTCTTTCAAGCGTGTCACGCCCCTCATCATTGTAGCCATAACCGGTAGTCCCGTTCATATGACTTTCAGAGACTCTGTTTTTTTTCATGGCTGCAATGACATCGGCGGTCTTTATCTCTGCGTGCGCATCTATTTCATCAAAGCGATCTTTCAGCCGGGTGAGTGATTCCATCGCAAATGAATATACTTCATCGGTTATACCAAATGCCCTGTAATTGTTTTCAATGTTTTTCATTTTTTTGTCCTTATCGTCATTTGTTATTATATGTTACAATTTACGGCAGTCACATCCTGTGTTCGACCCTTCGGGGCTCTATATTATTCTTTTGAATTTCTTTTCAAATTCATATTTACTCATGGAGATCGTTGTGGGTCTGCCGTGGGGACAATGATACGGCTCATCAAGTGAGAGCATATCGGCTATCAGTGTTTTTGCCTCCCGTTCAGATATATTGTTTCCGCCCTTGATCGCCGCCTTGCATGACATCGTGGCTATATGATCCAATATCATCTCAGGCTTTTTGCCGGGCATTTTTTCCATTAAAGAGCCCAGCACATCAAGAAGTATCTCTTTGGGATCGAGGTCTAAAAAGTCAGCCGGAACAGACTGTATCAGTATCTCGGAATCTCCAAAGCTCTCCCACTCATAACCGAGTGTCAAAAAAGCATCCCTGTTTGCGTACAAAACATCACGTTCCCTGCCGGAAAGCGTCACTACTATCGGAGATATAAGTCTCTGGCTCATACCCTCTTTGTTCTTCATTTTCTTTACAAAACGCTCGTACAGCACCTTTTCATGCGCCGCGTGCTGGTCGATTATAAGAAGCTTGTCGCTGTATTCGACCAGCCAGTAGGTATCAAATATCTGACCGATGATATTGAAAGTATTCAGGGCTTCGTCCTTAAATATATTTACTTCGTTGATGTTTACATCGGGAATACTGTCATCATCCATTCGCTCCTGGACATAGTGAGTCTTTTGACGCTCCGTCTCAAAGGGCTCGGGAGGTCTTTTTTCCGGGGCGACGGCAGCTGCAGACCCGGTCGCCCCTGCTGTTTCCTGTGGCAGATCAGCGGATGTGGATTCGGTCGCCCCTGCTGTTTCCTGTGACAGACCGATGGTTCCAAACCCGGTCACACCTGCTGTTTTCCGAGGTGCATAGGCGGAGGCGGGAGATACTTGCTCATGAGCGTCATCTATGTATGACTGATCATGCGGCTGACTGTCCGGATGATTGTATGGTGGTTCGACGGTTTCGAACCCGGTCATAGCTGATGTATTCTGCGTAGAGGCAGCGGTGGGTACGGACCCGACCACCCCTGCTGTCTTTTGCTCCGGGAGCCTCTCATCAGGTATCAGCGTAACATTGTCAAGCGCGTTTTTTACCGTCTCATAGAACAGCCTGTAAACATCATCTTTATTCTTGAATCTGACCTCTTTTTTGGTTGGATGCACATTGACATCTATTTTTTCGGGAGGGATATCAAGCATAAGTGCCGTAAACGGAAAACGGTGGTTCATCAGATAATCTCTGTAGCCGTCCATTATGGCAGCGCTTATCGTGGCATCTGTTATATGCCGCCCGTTGACATAGTAGTTCATATATGCCTTGTTGCCTCTTGAAAATTCGGGCTTTGCTATATATCCTGACAGATGCATGTCATCAAAGCTTTCATCTATGGGAAGAAGCGATTTGATCAGCTCTTTTCCGTAATTATAATAAATGCTTGTGCGAAGTGACGCGTCATTTGTCGTCTTTAATTTGGGTTTTCCGTCAGATATGAACTGAAATCTGATATTTGGGTGCGACAGGGAAAAATGCAGCATACATTCTTCTATCCTGCCTGCTTCCGTTCTGTCGGAGCCGAGGAATTTGAGTCTCGCAGGCGTATTATAAAAAATATCCCTGACGATAATCGTTGTCCCCTCCGGAGCGCCGATCTCAGTAAGACCGATCTCGTTTCCGCCCTCAATTATATATCTGTTTCCAACGATCGACTCATGTGTCCTTGTGATCATTTCTACCTTTGAAACGGCCGAGATGCTTGAGAGCGCCTCGCCTCTGAAGCCAAGGCTTGATATGTTTAGAAGATCAGAGGCATCGATGATCTTGGATGTGGCGTGAGCCAAAAATGCTTTTTTTACATCATCTTTTTCAATACCGGAGCCGTTGTCTGTCACGCGGATCATGGTTTTGCCGCCGTTTTTTATCTCAACGGTGATCGCGTCAGAGAGCGCATCTATGGAGTTTTCCACAAGCTCCTTTACAACAGAAAGAGGTCTTTCTACGACCTCTCCCGCTGCTATCTGGTCTATTGTCAGCTTGTCAAGTACCTTTATCATTTTTCTTCCTTTCGGTGTTGCTTTTCACTGCTGTCTCACCACTTGTCTTCGATCTGTTTCTGCCACTTGTTTACAAGATTGATGGCATCTATCGGCGTGATATTCGACAGATCGGTATCCCTTATTTCGCAAAGGATATCATCCATCTCGGACTCATCACCCAAAGCATCAAATATCGATAGCTGTTTGTGTATCTCGGATGCTCCGGCTCCGCCCTGCACGTCGATCGGGCGAGGAGAAATATCTCCTTTTTTCCCGTCGTTTTGGATCAGACGCAGATTCGCGGCGTTGTCATTGTCACTCAGCACACCGGATATTTCCTTTGCCCTGAACAGCACTTCCTCCGGAACGCCCGCAAGCCCCGCGACCTGTATACCATAGCTTCTGTCTGCTCCGCCCCGTATTATTTTTCTAAGAAAAACGATCTCGTCACCGTCTTCCCTGACCGCAATGCAGTAGTTTTTTACGCCGTCAAGACTGTCTTCCAATTCTGTCAGCTCATGGTAGTGCGTCGCGAACAGGGTCTTTGCCCCGATCTTTGATATGTCTGATATATATTCAACAACTGCCCATGCTATGCTCAGACCGTCGTAGGTCGATGTGCCGCGCCCTATTTCATCGAGTATTACCAGACTGTTTCTTGTTGCGTTGTGAAGGATGTTCGCGACCTCTGTCATTTCAACCATAAAGGTGCTTTGTCCGCTTGACAGATCATCCGATGCGCCCACACGGGTAAATATCCTGTCAACGATGGAAAGATCAGCGCTCTCTGCAGGAACAAAGGATCCGATCTGTGCCATCAGCTGGATAAGCGCAGTCTGGCGCATATAGGTCGATTTGCCAGCCATGTTGGGGCCGGTGATGATAGCTATCCTGTCAGAGTCCAGATCAAGCCTTGTATCGTTTGCAACAAATAGGTCGTGCTCGATCATTTTTTCTATGACAGGGTGACGTCCTTTTCTGATCTCCAGGGCTCCGTCTTTTCTGATACCCGGTCTGACATAATTCTCATGCTCCGCAACATAGGCAAGGGATGCCATCATATCTATGGCGGCAATGACATGCGAGGTTTTTTGTATCCTCTCTATATGCTTTGATACAGTATCCCTGATATCACAAAAAATATCGTATTCGAGCTGGTAGAGCCTGTCCTGGGCTCCGAGCGTCTCGTCCTCGATCTCCTTCAGTTCCGCGGTCGTATATCTCTCGGCGTTCGCAAGAGTCTGTTTTCTCGTCCAGTCATCAGGAACCTTTGATATAAAGGATTTTGTTACTTCAAGATAATATCCGAACACCTTGTTATAGTTTAGCTTTAGATTTTTGATCCCCGTTCTTTCGCTTTCCTTTGCAACAAGCTCAACCATCCATTCCTTGCCCTTTGCCTTTGCGTTTCTAAGCCTGTCAACATCGGCGTTATATCCTGTTTTCAATATGCCGCCATCCTTTAGTGAGAGCGGTGCGTCCTCATCGATAGAAGCTGATATCAGATCAGCAAGATCTTTCAGAGTGTCAAAATCAGAGCAAAGACTCTTCATCAGGTCATTGTCATATCCGCTACATATCTCGTATATTGAGGGAAGTATCTCCAAGGACGAGCCCAGAGACAGCATGTCCCTCGGATTTATGGTCTGATATGATATCCTGCTTATCAGTCGTTCCAGATCATATACGGGACCTAAATATTCTCTCAGCTCCTCTCTTGTGACCGGATCAGTATTCATTTCTTCTATCGCATCATATCTGCCGGTAATTTCTTTTTCATCCAAAAGAGGTCTTTCGATCGAGGCTCTGAGCATCCTCGCGCCCATGGCTGTTTTTGTCTTGTCAAGCACCCAAAGAAGCGAGCCTTTTTTTGATTTCTCCCGCATGGTCTCAACAAGCTCCAAGTTTCTTCTGGTGTTTCTGTCAAGAAGCATCCTCTGACCATTTTTATCGACCTGTATATTTGTTATGTGGGAAAGCTCGCATTTTTGTGTTTCTACCATATAGCGGAGTATACATCCTGCTGATACCGTACCGAGCGGGATGTCATCGACCCCGAGTCCCTGTGTGGTCACAACATGAAAATGAGATTTGATGATATGCTCACAGGAATCTTGGGACAAAAATGAAGGATCAAGAACGGATATGGTTATATTCAGTCTGTTCTTTAGATCTGAAATATCAATGCCCGATCTGAAAAAAGCATCGTTGCAGATGATCTCTGCGGGAGAATATCTTCCTATCTCATCCAAAAGAGAATTGTCTCCGGAGGTAAAGCTTATATGGAATTCCCCCGTGGAAACATCACATACGGACAGCCCGTAGCCTGCCATGTCGGCAATAATGCACATCAAAAAGTTGTTTTTATCATCCTCCAACGAAGATGGCAGGTTTTCTGTCCCCGGGGTGACGATCCTTATTACCTCGCGGCGAACAAGCCCCTTTGCTTCCTTGGGATCCTCGACCTGTTCACATATCGCTACCTTGTAGCCCTTCCCGACAAGCTTGTGTATATATATATCCGCAGAATGAAACGGGACACCACACATGGGTGCCCGTTCTTCAAGACCGCATGATTTACCGGTGAGGGCTAATTCAAGTTCTTTTGACGCAAGCTTCGCATCATCAAAGAACATCTCATAGAAATCGCCCAGCCTGTAAAACAGAATACAATCATTATATTCTTCTTTGGTTTTTATGTAGTTTTGCATCATTGGGGATAGCTGTCCCATTGATATCTCCTTAGTTGTTTGCTTTATCATTCTGCCGGAGGAGCTTCGGTAGGCACTTCAGGTGCCGGCGTCGGCTGTTCGGTCTGTACGGGCGGAGCTTCTGTCTGAACAGGCTCCGGAGTGGGCTCTACGGGGACTTCTGTCTCTGTCGGGACTTCTGTCTCTACCGGAGTTTCAGTCACCTCGGGCTCCTCAGTCTCAACCGGGATATCCGGTTCCTCGGTCTTTTGCGGCTTCGGTGTTTTGATGGGCTTAGGAGTCTTGACAGGCTTTTTGGTCGGTTCCTCGGTAGCCGTTACGGTCTCCTCAACAACAGGCGCATACTGTATGGGCTTGCTGACAGACAGATACAGAGCATTTATATAGCCCTCCTGTCCGTTGTAGGATACCAAAGCCCATTCTCCGCCATCATATTCGACCATGCCGACTTTTTCTCCCATAACGATCTTTAGCAGAACCTCAGAGCCGGTCAGTGACGGATCCGAACGAAGATTGACATCACTGGTCGTATACGCAAACTCAGCGTCCTTTAGAGCTTCGTCCGCATCAAAAATATTGTCCTCATTGATGATGGCATCTGAATTCGGATCTATCGTTTCGACAGGTTCGGAATCCTCGACATCGACCTCTACCGCCGCCTGGGTAACACTCCCCGCATTGACCTCCTCATCGGTATAATGCGCAGCCTGACCTTTGAAATAATACCACGCAACCATGATCACACCGACCAGAACAGCCAGTGCGACCGCAATACTTATTGAAAACATTGTTATT
Source organism: Eubacterium sp. (assembly GCA_017633905.1). GTDB lineage: Bacteria > Bacillota > Clostridia > Lachnospirales > Lachnospiraceae > Eubacterium_F. The sequence continues at coordinate 14,887 of JAGBOK010000122.1, forward strand.
TCAAATCCCGGATTTTTAGAATGTCTCATCCGGGAGAAAAATCCGTCCCTTGCTTCTTTTTCTTCTTTCATTACACCTTTCCACCTTATGTAAAAAATCCCCAAACAAAAAATACAGAGATAATTATAACTATATGCGACAGGGCAAGTCCGATACCCAGATACATACCCATGCC
>JAGBOK010000003.1 GCA_017633905.1 Eubacterium sp.
CTATGATATCGGTGATGAGAAATCAGTATTAGTCGGATATACGAGAACAGATGATGAAAGTGAAGCGCTGCGCGCGCTGGTTGCGGTCGGGGGAGACCCCTCAGACCTGAGTGACGTTCAGACGGATGAGGATACTGCGGACACGTCAGACGATGATGGCGTTCAGGCAGATGAGAGTCAGCCGACAGACAGTGATATAGTTATCAAGGACATTGCGTACACCATGGTCGAGGGTGGGAACGTAAATTCAGACAAGAACTATACCTTTTATATGACAAAAGACGAAAACGCAGGAGAGCCGGTTATCGATCTCGTTGCCTGCGGATATGACCCGGAAGAGCTGGGTCTGTCAGGGAACGGGAAGACTGAGGAGACTGAAGAAACCGAAGAGTCTGTGGATGAGGAAAACACGGACGAGTCAGAAACACCGGATGGTGAAGATACCGCGTCGGATGGAGATACCGGCTCAGGGGCAGAGTCACAGGGAGACGATACAACAGGAGCTGCAGGTGGTGATACAACAGTAGCACCTGAGAGCGATATATCCGGAGATACCGGAGCGGTGCAGGATGCGGAAAGTGCTCAGGAAACGTCTGATGGGGGTTCACAGGATGAGTCCGCGGGACAGAGCCCGGACAGCGGAAGTACCGATGCATCATCTGAACAGACCGAAACAGTCTCTGAGAGACCGCTAAATATAAATGCGCTCGGAACTCTGTGTGTCATCGGTCTGGATACGGCTGCCATAAGTTCGGCAGGAGAAGAGCCGGTAGAAAAAGTGGCAGATGTGGTCACGGATCAGTCAGAAGGTGAAGACGCCTCGGCAGACGCAGCCCCTGCGGAGAACAGCGGCGATCTGACTACGGATGCCGCAGAAAGTGATGTTACCACTGATGCTGCAGATGATGCCGGTTCTGATGTGACAAATAGTGAATCGAATGTATCAGATGAAGATGAAAAGATCGGATTGGCAGATGCTGTCAGGATCTACTCCGAAGTCACGATGAAGGACTGGATATCAGGATACTTCATAAGAGGCGGAGGGCAGACCGCATCGAAATATCTGTACGAAGAAAGCGAATATACATCTGCCACAGAGAGCGAAGATAAGCTCTGGATATCCAATATATATTGCAGCAGCAAAAAAGGAAAGCAATTTGTCAACTACATAGGATATGTCAGCGCACCGGGTATGAGTGACGGCAGTCCTTTCATGGAGGCAGTTTCATACGATACAACGGATGAAGAAGATGCGACAGCAGACAGTGAAGAAGCAGCAGTATCAGATGAGGCTGACAGCACTGCAAGTGTATTCGACTCCGGGATAACCAGATTTGCCATTGTCACCATGCTGTGTATCGCACTCATTGCAGTTATAGGAAGTCTCGCATACAAGATACTGAATAAAAGATAGGGATAAACAGTAACGCTTGCCATGTTATCGTGAAAGAATGGCCGGAACACAGTCTGTAAATCATCAATACAAACAGGGGGGAGCGATATGGGTAAAGCAAACAAGAGGATCTTGTCTTTGATACTGACTTTTGCAGTAGCTCTTGCCACGGTGTGCGGAGGTGTCCGTATCCGGGGAGTGATACCGGAGGAAAAGATATCAAAGGCTGCCGAAGGTCAGGGCAAATATGTAAAGACCATTGAGATCAGCAATGCATCAGACAAGGCTGCTGCCGAGGCAGAGCTTGGTGATGAATACACGGTGCTTGATACTGATTTTGGCAAGTCATCGGGAGTACATTCATGGATCGGTTATTCTACTACCGATGATCCGGGTCAGGCGATCACGGATATCAAGGTCATGGATATGACAGGTGATTTCAATTATTCCGACTATGAGAAATTGCTCGAAGAACAGAAGCAGGCAGTCAATGATCAGATGGATGTTATCGTGCCCGCCGTAAAGGAGTACGCAAAAAACCATGACGCAGGATACAACGGCGCCGTGACCATGTACTATATGCTGAACTGTTTTTATGAAGATGATTCGCAGAAGGGCATGGGTGATTATCTGCTCGATGCCGGAAGAGCACTTATGACGGCTCCGGATGATACCAAAGTGATGGATGATCTGGTAAAGGTGTTTATGCAGGGGAATGATGATGTGCTCCGGTCTGTAGAGAGCATCCTCATCCAGACTCAGGGAAGCAAACCAAATAAAAGCTCATGGATGATCCGTATGAGCAATATGGGACCCGACGGACTGAACAAGGTATATAAAGAAGCTTATCCGACTTATTCTAACAGTAAAATAAAAAGCAGGATAAAAGCGGATCTCGAAGACACGGCGGCACTGATACTTGAAAACCTCTCTACGGTGCAGGACACCCTCAGGGAGTGCGAGCAGAGCGAGCTCTGGCAGGAGATGGAAAAAAGTGATGAGAACACCATCGGTGATGCCATGGATAAGGTCATAGAAGAAAAGTTAGATACCACAGGCGCTGCGGATATCACCGGTTCGATGACGGATGAGGAGGCGATCAGGGCAACTGCTGATTCCATCAACGATGCGGCAGAGGCGTCCGATATGGCGATGGATATGACAAATGCGGCTCTGATCATGTATATGAAGACAATGGCGTATGGAAAAGACGCTGACACATGTATGTATGATTTTTTCATGAGGGATGATCTGAAAACAGAGGATCTGTACCCGATGGCATACCAGATATCGAAAGGACAGAAAAGCCTGATGGAGGATGTCGGGCTCTATGGTATGTTCACATCGGTACTTGCCGAGGGTGAGACAGAGGATATGGAGCCTGATAAAAAGGCTTCCTTAGAGGCGATGGCAGAGGCGCCGCAGTCGGTATATGCGGGAGTTGACCGCGGTATGTTTGAGAGCGATACGGCGATTACGGGACCGGCTATGCAACGTATGAAGACAGAGGGTGTATCCTATATATACCAGAACGGTTATTACAATATGGGACTGGCTGCTGCGGTCATCACCGCCGCGGTCGCTACATGGATAGCATGCAGAAGGGTGCTGGTATCGGGCGTTGGCGGTCTGTACTACTCAGGTCACGGATATTATTTTACACAGGGTTTATCGGATATTGCGATGTTTGATAAAGCGAAGTATGATGTTGCCTTTGACAGGCTCCGGCAGAGCGGTACTCATTATGAGATGGAGGTGAACCTGAAGGTAGAAAGGCTTCAGATGAACTGCTTTAAACAGGAATTGCTCTATCTCGAAAAAAACGGCTATCTGGCAAAGGGAAGTGTAAACTACGAGGCGCTTACGATCGCAGAGTATGAGAGTCATATCAATAAGCTTTCCGGGAGACAATATGAAGTTCTGTATAAAGAGGGAGGTACTCTTGATAAATTTTCAGATCCTGTCCGTGCTGAGGTAGCGAAAAGCGAACCTCTGATCGAAGAAAAATGGGCAAAGGTCAGAGCCAAACAGGCAGTCCTGAATGAAAGGGTAAATGTAAAAGCCGGCTTCTGGGGACGATACGGTGCAAGGATGGTAGCCGTCATAGCCGGAGTGGCAGCCGTAGGGATGGCGGTATATGAGTTATATGACCTGTTCAGTAAAAGCGATAAGAAGATCACATATTCGGATGAAGATATGCCGTTTCGTATAGTCAACCGCACATATCCGTCAGGCTCTGACAAGATAACTTTCGTGACCTATGCCGCGGTATGTACGGCAGCGGACAAAAAAGCTGATCTTCGCGGCTGGAACGGTAATGACGGATGGCTGAACATCTACACTACCACCGATCCTGTCATGGGAGATCCGATACTTGCAGAGGGTTTCGGAGTGATAAATGAAGCTGTCTCTGCTGACCCGAACGTGGTCACCGCGGCTGTATTCGGCAGCAAGGACGCATATGATATAACGGGAGGAAAAGAGTTCCTTAGCTTCCGCAGGAGCGATGCTGTGGCGGCAGCAGCGTCAGATGAAGAGATCCGGGACGCATCCGGTGAAGACGTATCTGCGGCAGATAAAGACCTTTCAGACCCGGCAGATGACGGAAAGACACTGGAAAGCACGACCTCCGTATTTGGATGGCCGGGCATTCTGTGGATAATGCTGGTATTGTTGGCTTTAGCTATCGTGGCAGTAGGTACGGGTATATATTTCAAAAAACGGAAGAAATCAGAGTAAAAAAAGTCTCAGACATAGTTAAGAAATAGTGTTTTCCTCAACCCCGGCATTGTTAAATCGACATGTCGGGGTTGACATATGTCGCAGATCTGGCATCGTATATCAGGGGCTTTGTGATCGGTCTCAGACTGATATCGGGGATAGCGCAGGAGATGAAATACCAGAACGTCCTCGGGCTGAACGTCCTTATGATAAAGCTGGTATCTAAAAAAAACTCTTTACAAAAGCGAACAAATGTTCTATAATAGTATCTAAGACGCTATAGAGTGCCTAAGGTACGGACTCTCCGAATGTGGGGTGACAGCCGTGAATAATAACGAATATTTTAGAAATATCTTGTGTTTTATTGATCGATTTGTTAGAATGGGAAAAAAATGGTATATAATTATTCCCGGAGGTGATTATCTATGGGTAAGCAGGTTCATGTACGGCTCGATGATTCAGTATATAAAGCATTATCAGAATATAGCGGAGAGACCAATTCATCTATGCAGGACTCCGTTTCTTCTGCAATCATGCAGTTTTTGAAAATGAAAAACAAGGACTTCTCTCCGATAAATTTTGGATTTACATTTATTGATCTTTTTGCCGGGATCGGCGGAATGCGTCTTGCATATGAAAAAAATGGCGGGCACTGCGTCTATTCCAATGAATGGAATAAATACAGCCAACAAACATATTTTGCGAACTTTGGTGAACAGCCGGAGGGCGATATCACACAGGTCGATGAGAATCAAATCCCTGATCATGATGTATTGGTGGCAGGATTCCCGTGTCAGCCGTTTTCTATTGCCGGAGTGTCAAAAAAACAAAGCCTCGGGCGTGCAACCGGATTTGAGGACAAAACACAAGGGACGCTTTTTTTTGATGTCTGTCGGATACTAAAGGCAAAAAGACCTAAAGCATTCATGCTTGAAAATGTTAAGAATCTTCGCAGTCATGATAAAGGACGGACATTCAAAGTCATAACCGAATCACTTGACGAACTGGACTATGAAGTGTTTTATGATGTGCTGGATGGACAGGGATTCGTTCCACAGCACAGAGAGCGTATACTGATCGTTGGTTTCGACCGAAAGCGATATGGAGAAAATATCAATTTCTCATTCGATATCACACCGAAAAAAAATTCTCCTGTTATGAAAGACATTTTAGAAAAAAATGTAGACGAAAAATACACACTGTCAGATAAACTATGGAAATATCTGCAGGATTATGCAGCCAAGCACAAGGCAGCCGGAAATGGTTTCGGATATGGCATAGCTGATCCGGATGGTATTTCC
>JAGBOK010000123.1 GCA_017633905.1 Eubacterium sp.
AAATGAAAGCCCGAAAGTTCGTCAAAAGCACGAATTTTCGGGTATTTTTTTACCCTTTTGACGTCGGTAATCAATTGCTGACAGAGACTGTCTAATGCTGGAAAAAGGATTGACTTTCGAGTTGAGACGAGATGAAATTGAAGAAAGTACGAACAAGAATAAGAAAATTGCGAAGCTTTAACTTACCCGAATTGGTAGTGTTTGAGATAGCCAACTGCCGCAGAGGCATATGGCGGTCAGCGTTAGTGCTAAATCAAGCACTTACGAACAAAGAAATAGTCAATCTCGGATATATGTCCTTGACTGACTATTATTTGCAAGTATGTGAAAACTAAGGAACCGCCGTGTACCGAACGGTACGCACGGTGGTGTGAGAGGTCGGGGGATTATTCAAATCCCCCTCCTACTCAATTTACTGATCATATGTATAGGCTGTCTGAACATTTTTATCAGTTTTCAGCAAATGCTTTTTTTGCTTTGACCAGTACAGACAGATAAACGACATACTGTATGATCGATAAAATGATGTAAGTGATTGAAAGGATAATTCCGATAGTAGAGCCGATCGATCCTTTTGCAAAATCAGGAATCGCCTTCACAACGATAGCAAATACATAGAGTGCGCACACTGCCCAAACAAGCTTGTTAGCTTTTTCAGCAAGGTCTGTTTTGCCGATCTTTTCTGCAAAATCTCTGATACCATAAAGTGTGTAGTATGTTGCAAACAGATTAAGCAGGTTGTAGAAAATGCTCAATATGCTTGATACTGTAGGCATTGATGTCTGAAGACAAGCGGCAACAACATTTGTGATAAGTGAGATGATAACAGCTATAAAAGCAATCTTAAACTGCTGACCGCTTCCGTCCGGATCATCCTTTGAAGCTGCATTCAAACCAATAAGGTTGAAGATGAGAGCAATGATAGCAAGTACTGTTGCACCAAGACCAAAGACTATGATACCGAGACCGCCTGCAAGAAATCCGGTTGTTGCTGCGGTTGTTACTTCGCCATCTGAAATAGCGCTACCTGATGCCCAAGTAAATACAGACATAAGAACAACAAATCCTGTGCAGATAGCGGCGATCAATGCAAGGATTTCAGAAGCAAAGATCTTTTTTACTCCTCTTGCTACGTTAGGAAACTTCATTTTAAGTTCCTCCTTTGGTATATTATTATTTGAATGTGGAAAACCCCACAAACAACCTCATTATACTATAATCAACCATTGTTGTCAACTTGACTTCCGCACTTCAGCGATTTAGAATAAACTGCCATTTATAACGTTTTTTTTTCAAAATATTGAAAAAAGTGCGGAAACTCAAGCCGTTTTGGTATTGATATTTTTGCAGAATTGTGTTATTTTATAATTAAGGATGGTGACGAGCCTGTGTGTTGGGCTCACGCCGTAAGAAAGGGAGATAATATGAGGATTGGAACCGGATACGACGTTCACAGACTTGGTGAGGGCGAAGACCTTATACTCGGTGGAGTGAAGATAGAATACGAGAAAGGACTCATCGGTCATTCCGATGCTGATGTGCTCGCGCATGCGATCACGGATGCGATACTCGGTGCGGCGGCTCTTGGTGACATAGGACTCCATTTTCCTGACACAGATGAGAAATGGAAGGGCGCAGACAGCATGAAGCTTCTTGCAAAAGCCTGCAATATGGTCAGGGAAAAGGGATATGTGCCGGAGAACGTTGATGCGACGATCCTCGCCGAAAGACCTAAGCTCAGACCATATATAGATGAAATGAGAAAAAATATCTCAGAAGCATTGGGTATTTCCATAGACCGGGTAAACGTCAAGGCAACCACGGAGGAAGGGCTTGGTTTTACCGGGGCAGGGCAGGGTATGGCTGCACAGGCTGCGGTCCTGTTGAACTGAGGTATCACAAAAGGAGGTCAATATGGGTACAATAGTAACATGGATCATCGTATTTGCGATACTTTGTGGATGTATATTTATATGGAGCTATATGCTTCACAGGGGACCTCATTCAGATGAAGGCGGCTCTCTTCCGTCATGTGACGGCAACTGCTTTAGCTGTGCGAAGAATGTCGGAAACAAGATCTCAAACCCGGACGATTGTGATGATCACGAGACGCAGATGAGTGAGACGGAGAGAGTCAGGCAGAGATAAATCGCATAGGAAGGTACTTCGTGCGCGCTTTTCGTGCAAGGAATGCTAAAATCAGTGTTTCTTTAAATATATACAGGAGCAAAATGTTAGAATATATAGATAAATGTTTTGATATTACGAGAAATAAGCCTGAAAACATAGGTCCGCTGAAATTAGCTTATATCGGCGACGCAGTCTATGAGCTTATAATAAGATCCATAATCATGGATGGCAGGGATCTGTCTGTCAAGAAGCTGAACAAAGAAGCTCAACAGCTTGTAAATGCCGGGACGCAGGCAAAACTCGCAAAAAAGATGCTGCCTGAGTTTAATGATACTGAAAATGCAATATTCCACCGCGGGAGAAATGCAAAGAACAATTCCATGTCAAAACATTCAGATATACATGATTATCGTATTGCCACAGGCTTAGAGGCTGTATTTGGATATTGGTATCTGTCACATCAAACGGAACGGGCGGTACTGCTGCTGCAAAATGCCATGAAGGAGTCTGCAAAATGACCGGATCAAATATAAATTCCCATACTAAAACAAAACATATAGATGAAGAGACAGGCTTTCAGCTTGAAGGAAAGCACAGTGTCCTTGAAGCATTGCGTTCGTCCCGTACAGTCGAGCGCTTATTTGTGTTGCAAAAAGCCAGGGATTCTGGAATACAGTCAATCCTTAGAGAAGCGAAAAAGAACAATATTCCCGTGGATTTTGTTACAGCCGAAAGACTTGATCAGATGGCAGAGACAGAGCATCATCAGGGAGTGATAGCAAGGCTTGCGGCATTTAAGTATTCATCTTTGGAGGAAGCGCTTGAAAATGCGAGAGCACAGGACGAGGATCCTTTTTTGTTTGTACTTGACGGTATAGAGGATCCGCACAACTTGGGAGCCATCATCAGGACTGCTCATCAGGCGGGAGCTCATGCTGTTATCATTCCAAAGAGACGTGCAGTTGGACTCACGGCGACCGCTGTGACTGCCAGCGCAGGAGCGGTCAATCACATCCCCGTAGTAAGGGTGACCAATTTATCAGACACTATCAGACAACTTAAAGAGGCAGGAATTTGGTTTGTCTGTGCGGATATGAATGGGGAACTCATGTACGACCTCGATCTGAGAGGACCTGTCGGAGTTGTTGTCGGAGGAGAGGGTGAGGGAGTCAGCCGCCTTGTCAGAGAAAACTGTGATCTGATAGCAAGAATACCCATGAAGGGAAAGATCGATTCACTGAATGCGTCTGTGGCGGCAGGAGTTCTCGGATATGAGATAGTGAGACAGAGAATATGTGCTAGTGCTTAAGCTGCTTTTGTTCAGACGGGCAGGGGTGATCATATCTTCCCTACCCGATCGAGCATTGACGTGAATTAAATAGTGACGTGAAATTACATTTCGGAGGTTTATATGTCAGCTGACAACAAGGATGTTAGTGCCCGGATCAGTGATATATCTGATGATGAGGTAATAGCAGCAGCTAAAGAAGGTAATGAGGCTGCTGCCAGTGAGCTTCTCAACAGATACAAGCCGCTTGTAAGAAAGCAGGCGAGGGCTTTATTTCTGATCGGAGGAGAGAATGACGATCTGATCCAGGAGGGGATGATAGCTCTTTACAAGGCGATCAAAAGCTATGATCCCATAGAACGTCCGGGGATGTTTGCAGCGTATGCGACAACATGTATTTCAAATCATCTTTATAATGTCATAAAGGGAGCTAACAGGATGAAAAACGCTCCTCTCAATCAGTCAATTTCTCTTGATGCTCCCATCGGTGCATCATCCGATGATTCCATAACCGTTGCGGACACACTTCCGCCGGATCCTTTGTCAGATCCCGCGAGGATTCTGATAGAAAAGGAAAACGAGATTAATCTGAGGGAAAAAATAAGATCGGTCCTAAGTCCCTTCGAGCAGGAGGTAGTGGGACTCTATATCGAGGGAGATTCGATCTCTGGTATAGCAAACAAGCTTGACAAAAATCCAAAATCCATCGACAATGCACTGCAAAGGGTGAAGAAGAAGCTCTCGGCGGATGGATGAGAAACGAAGTGTATTCCTAAAAGGGCAGCTCATACCTGAATAATAGTTACTATTCACGGCTGTCGCTCCATATTTCAGAAAACCGATAAATAATGGGTTGATTTATCAGAAAAAATGTGGTATAGTTGGTAAAGTTGAGCGGATGTGGCGGAACTGGCAGACGCGCTAGATTTAGGTTCTAGTGTCAAACGACGTGCAGGTTCAATTCCTGTCATCCGCAGGAGACATAAAAAGAGAATATGGATATTATCCATATTCTCTTTTTGCATCCTGCGGATGCTCCGAACCCGCAGGTTCAAGGTCTCGCCGGACTGGCGCCGGCTCGGTCGGCTCGGTGGGAAAAAGATCCACAGGATCTTTTTCTGGATCCACCTCGCCCTGTCATCCGCAGGGGGCTGAATCCGAGGATGCTCCGAACCCGCAGGTTCAAGGTCTCGCCGGACTGGCGCCGGCTCGGTCGGCTCGGTGGCTCGGTGCCACTATGGGAGATTAATTGTTGAGGTTGTTGAAATGAAAGCAAACTGGGTGGAATATGAATTAAATAGCGTAGCGATTGAAGAGATATCGATGCGGGTTCAGGACTATATGAGCGGATTGGGAGAACAAACCCGCAATATCCAGAGAAACCGCCTGATGATCGAGGAAATGCTCTTGCGGATAAGAGATGCCTATGATACGCCGATCCGTGTCAGAGTGATGATAGGAAGACGTTACGGACGACATATTTTTCAAATATCTTATGAGGGAAGTGCATTTGATCCGACCGAGACCACGTCAGAGGACAATTCCATACTTGAAACCATCGGTCTGACACCGACGTGGGGCTATAGAAAAAAGGTCAATACGGTATCTCTTACGATATCCGGCAGAGCAAAGCCCGGCAGACTGTTCAGGCTCATCCTTTCTATCGTGTTAGCTTTTCTTATCGGATATTTGGGAAGATATCTGCCTGAGGGTTTTCGTACAAATGTGGATGAGAGCTTTCTGATGCCGATGTTCAACTGTTTTTTGGGTCTGCTTGCTACATTTGCGGGGATCATGATAGCCCTGACTATCACCAGCGGTGTACTCGGAGTAGGGGATACTTCCGTGCTTTCCCGTATGGGCAAAAATGTGATCATTCGATTTGTTTTGATCTCTTTTATGACATCCATCGCTGCACTTTTAGCAACTTATCCGTTTTTTCATTTTACGATAGGCGGTTCGGATCAGGGTACATCATTTCAAATCAAAGATATAACCAAAGTTTTTTTTGACATCTTTCCTTCCAATCCGATCGATCCGTTTTTAAATGGTAACTCGCTGCAAATAATCGTTATAGGTATTTTTGTAGGAGTAGGCTTGCTGGCGCTTGGAGAGCGCACCAAGGCGGTGCGTGACCTTGTAATGGAAGGAGCATCTCTTTCACAATGGATCACTTCGACAGTATGCTCTATGGTACCGACCTTTGTATTTGTTGCCCTGCTTCACCAGATATGGAGCGGCAGTATTTATACACTTTTTTCCGTGTGGAAGCCCGTGCTTATTATGGTTGGTTTTACGGTTTTGTGGACTATCATCCTGTTGTTATACACGTCCATTCGTTTGAAGTGTTCACCTATCCGGCTCCTAAAAAAAACAATTGCGGTTTTTTTGATCGGAGCTTCCACCGGCTCCAGTATGACAGCATTTGCGACGGGAATGGATATCTGCGAGAAAAAACTTGGTGTAGAGAAATCATATGTCAGGTTTTCGTACCCGCTTGGCAATGTAATGTATATGCAGGGAACAGTGGCATATCTGACGATACTTTCACTGTTTTTTGCCGAGACATATCATCTGGAAGTCAATATGATGTGGTTTATCATAGCGGTGCTTTCGTCAACACTTTTGGCAATTGCGGTGCCGCCTATACCCGGTGCAGCCCTGATGCTTTTTACTATTCTTTTTTCTCAGCTCGGAATACCGATGGGCGCTGTGGTGATCGGGACAGCGCTGGACGTTTTTTTTGATTTTTTTGATACCGGGATCAATGTGTTTACGCTTGTTTTGGAGGTCGCAGATGGCGCACGGGCTATGAATTGTCTTGATCAGAAGGTCTTGAAAGAGGATGTGGCGGCATGAGCGAGTATATGGATATGTTACAAAGTTTTTATTTGACACAGGGGCATGGCTTGCGTATAATGTTATAGGAAAAATATTCTTGTAACATAGATGATATTTAAAAGACAAGGAGAGAATGAGATGAATGTAAAAAAAAGAATTCTTGGCATGGGTCTTGTGTCGGCTATGATGTTAGGAAGCATCGCATCAGCAGCACAGCCGCAGGCTCAGGCTGCGGCCGATTACGGGCTTATCGTAGGAGGGGTAAAGGTCAGATCAGCCAATGCATCTGATGTTTTGAAGGATGGCGGCAGTGTTAAATATGATGCTGCGACGGCAACACTTACCCTCGACAACGCAATGCTCTCTGATGCCTATATGTTCTCGGAGTCAGACGGAGTGGCAAGCGGCAGTGCGATAATCGGAGTTACGGGTAAGGATGCGCTAAAGACCATCGTGTTGAAGGGTGAAAGCGAGATCAATTATCCCGGCGGCGTGGGGAGCGGAGCTTCAATGGTTCCGGCGAGCGGAGATGCGGCTTCAGTCAGCGGGGAAGCGGTTTCCATGTACGGGATCCTCAGCAACAGTGATATTACGATCAAGGGCAGCGGGAGCTTTTCCATATCAACTCCTACACTTGCGGCAGGCTCAACGGAAGCAGTCTATCTGGCAGATACCAAGACTCTTACCATCAAAGGCAAGGCGAGCGTGAGTCTGTATTCAGGGGCAAGTACAGAGGGAAATGCTGTTCACGGGAATGTTAAACTGTCGGGAACGTCAGTTTTTTCCGCATACAAGGAATCCGGAATTGCTCTTGCGGTGGCACCGGTCTTTACCAAAAAGTACACACCATATCTCAGCGCCGGTGAGGCTCCGGACAACGTGGAATTTACCAAGAAAAAACCGGGCAGAAAAAAATATACCGCTTATTCTTATGTCAGCATAAAAAGCGTCTATAAAGAAGATGCCGAATTGGAAGCAAAGAGACCCGAAAAAGAGGTGATCGTGTCGCTGATCCCGAATTATGAGAGCTGGGGATCGGGATCGTGTTATGTGGAGTGGAAGCAGCTTAGCACCAATTGTACGGGATACCAGTATGATTTTTCGCAGTATAGTGATTTTCACACCAAGATCCGTCAGAACGCATCCAAGAAATATGTAGGCGGAGGTGTCAGCGGTCTGACTGTAGGAAAGACTTATTACGTCAGAGTAAGAGCATACAACAAAGTTGATGGCAAGAAGATATACGGCAAATGGTCAAAGGTCAAATCATTTGTCGCAGAGTAAATATACCGGTGGTAAGTATAATGAAAACAAAAGCATTATGTGTATTATCATCCCTTCTGTTAACGGTCGGTATTCTCGCAGGCTGTGGAGGCAGCGGAAGTGATGTTGCGTCTCTACAGGCGCAGGCAGGAGTCGTATCGGGAGGCGCGGCAGAGGATGGTGCCCGTGACACTGCGGATGGCTCTGAAGATGCAGATGATATAGTATATCCGAGTGAGGTAAATGTAAAAAAAGACAAGTTTATGCTGCCTCAGATCACTATGCTGAAGAGTGAATATGTGGATCTTCAGTATCAGTTTGTAAAAAATAAATTTGATGTGACGTGGACTTCATCAGATCCCTCCGTAGTAAAGGTTGGAAAGAACGGCTCCAAGATAATCGCAAAGAGAGTCGGAGAAGCCATCGTGGACGGGATATCCGCAGACGGAAAGCATGCGTTCAGATGCGAGGTGACAGTCGAGAAAAAGCCAAAGAACATCATATATTTGACCTTTGATGACGGACCGAGCAGATATTCAACACCCAAGGTGTTGGATATCCTCGCAAGAAATGATGTAAAAGCGACTTTTTTTGAATTAAAGCCGGCTTTGGCAGACTATGATCTGACGAGACGGGTGATCGAAGAGGGACATACTCTTGCAATACACGGATATTCACACAAGTACGACGAAATATACAGAAGCGATGAGGCATACCACAAGAATCTGACCAAGCTACAGAAGCTATTTTACAAAGAATTTGGTCAGTGGTGTACTCAGACGAGATTCCCGGGAGGGAGCTCTAATACCGTGAGCCGTCATTACAGTGTCGGTATCATGAGCAGACTGGTAAAAAAGGTTCACGAATGGGGATTTCTCTATCAGGACTGGAATGTATCATCAGGAGATGCCGGCGGGGCAAATACCTCTGATGAGGTCTTTAATATGGTGAGATCAGGGATACAAAAAGGGCGCAGCAACGTTGTTTTGATGCATGATTTTTCCGGCAACGACAAGACGATCAATGCCCTGCAGCGCATCATCGACT
>JAGBOK010000124.1 GCA_017633905.1 Eubacterium sp.
CATCACCCCGGGTGAGACTGCTGAGGAATGTGCAGCTCGTGAGGTAAAAGAGGAGCTTGGTATAGAGGTTGAAAACCTAACGTATGCAGGAACTGTGTGGTTTGAAAAAGGAGACATGCTGATGCATGGTTATGTGGCTTATACACCTAAATGTGAGCTTGTTTTATCAGAAGAAATAAGTTCAGCCAAGTGGGTCTCATACGACAGGGCACCCGAGACGATGTATCCCGACAGACCGGGGAATGCTATGTGGGTGTTATACAGAAAATATTTGGAAATAAGTGGAAAAAATGGATCCTGATCGGTTCGCTCGCCGGCAGGAAAAACATTTGATACAGCATACAAGGAATTGTAAGAGGGATGCAGGCAGTCTCATCGGATAAGGAGGGATCGATAATGGATAATTATGAGGAATCGGCAAGACAGATGCATCGAAACGGGAATAACTGTGCAAACTCCGTATACGGAGCATTTGTTTCTGTAAATGAACATGCAACCAAGGCGCCGAAACCCAGAAGTGATGGTGGAAAGTGTGGGGCGGTACTTGCAGCTGAGCAGCTTATCAGGGAGATGAACCTTGGTGACCCGTCTGATTTTGAAAAGGATTTTAAGGAAAGGTACGGATCGGTCCTGTGTGCTGAGATCATCAGAAAGAACGGCAGGATATGCAATGATCTTGTAGGGTACGCTGCGGCAAGAGTGGAAGAGATGAGATAGAAGGGCAGATATGGTCAAGCATGTTATATTATGACTTTGAAAAACTTGCAGTATCACGACGGATGGTATACCAAACAGGCTGCCGGATCGGCTGATGGAGGAATGACAGATGTTTCGTAAAATGGCGCGTGCTAAGCAACAAATACCGGAAGAAGAATGTATAGAGCTGCTGAAAAATGAGAAAAGGGGCGTGCTGTCAGTGCTTGGGGATGATGACTATCCTTACGGGATGCCGATCAATCATTTTTATAATGATGAGGATGGAAAGATATACTTTCACGGAGGAAAGAGCGGGCATAAGGTGGATGCTGTATTGAGGCATGATAAAGCTTCTTTTTGTGTGTATGATCAGGGATATAAAAAAGACGGTGATTGGGCATTGAACATACGGAGCGTGATCGTGTTTGGACGGATCGAGATGATAGATGACGTGGAAAAAATCTATGAGTTATCTCGTCGTCTCAGCTATAAGTTTACGGATGATGAAGGATATATAGAGCATGAGATACAGAATTCCGGACCGGGAACGCTGATGTTTGCGCTTGTACCTGAGCACATGACAGGGAAATTGGTCAGGGAAGCATGAGAAAAAATGATAAAGCATATTTTTTAGGGAAAAGCTGATTTAAGCGTTTCCTACACGAAAATCGCAGCACGAAGTGCTCGAAGGACTGGCTTTGGGACACATATGTGTCTCAAAGCTTTTTTTGCGCCATAAGAGTTGATTTTCATATAGTAATGTGATACAATTTGGACAGTTGACTTGTTGCAATATTGCTAAAACCACGATCAGCAATATGTACAACTCATTTTTTTCTTGATAAATAATGTTAAGCAACTGATCACATGTTTATGGAAGGATAGTATGAGGAAATTTCGTCTAAAATCATCACAGATCATCCCGCTTGGCTTTTTGGGGCTGATTTTGTTAGGGGCGCTGCTGTTGATGCTGCCCTTTTCTACTGCGTCGGGTGAATCCACGGATTTTTCAACTGCTCTTTTTACGTCAACGACATCTGTTTGTGTGACCGGCTCGGTGGTCGTGGATACATACAGCTATTGGAGTACGTTCGGGCAGATCGTTATACTTGGGCTTATCCAGCTGGGAGGCTTGGGTATAGTGGCTGTCGTATCACTTGTGATAGTGTCCGGCAAGCGGAAAAAATCACTGGTCGGTATGATGCTTCTCAAGGATTCGTTCAACCTTGACAGTATGCGAGGAGTCAGGGTATTTATCATTCAGGTTTTTGCCGGTACGCTTCTGGTCGAGTTTATCGGTGCCCTTATTTATCTTACGATCTTTGTTAGGGATTTTGGTTGGGGACGGGGTATCTGGTATTCCGTGTTTACGGCTGTTTCTGCCTTCTGTAATGCCGGTATAGATGTGATCGGTCCCAACAGTCTGATGGATTACTATGACAATTATCTCGTACTGGTCAATACGGCGGGGCTCATCTTTTTCGGAGGAATAGGATATGTTGTCTGGTTTGAGCTGGGATACACCGATCTGATCAAAAGACGAAGAGAGCGGAGACATGGATCCCGTGAGCATACAAAGGTCGTGCTTATGGTGACAGCCGTTCTGATCGCCATTGGGACTGTATTTACACTTATACTCGAGTGGGACAATCCGGGAACCATCGGTAATATGTCTGTCAGCGAAAAGGTGTGCAACAGCATGTTTCAGTCCATCACATACCGTACTGCCGGGTTTACTACATTTTCCCAGGAGGCTATGCATGAGTCGACATCGCTTATCGGTGACATACTCATGTTTATCGGAGGGTCTCCGGTAGGAACGGCGGGAGGTGTCAAGACGGTAACTATATTTGTTGTTTTGGCAAATGTGTGGTCATTTATCAGAGGACGATATGATGTCGTAGTGTTCGGGCGACGGATCCCCGACGATCTCATACGCAAGGCTTCAGCGATCGTCGTGGTCAATCTGGTAGCGGCTCTGATGTTGACTATCGCTCTGGTGATAGCTGAGGGAGTTCCCTTTACGGATGCTTTATATGAGATCATGAGTGGTATCAGTACCGTCGGACTCAGTCGTGGTCTCACACCGAAGCTCCATCTGGCGGGCAGGATCATCCTGATACTTACGATGTATCTTGGAAGGATCGGACCGATATCTATGGCACTGTTTTTCAAGACGGGAGTAGACGGGATGAACAGGATCCGGCACGCAAAAGGGAAGTTTATCATAGGATGATATCTCGTTACTATTACATAAGGGATTCAGCCGCGAAGCGGCAGTAGAGCACGAAGCGAGGCGAAGTGCGGGAATCCCGCATGAGTGAAGTGACAGCCGTGAATAGTAATGATCAAGCAACTAATCACGTATTATACAAGGAGGATAGCTCATGGCGGAACAGATGAATTATGCGATACTTGGACTTGGGAAATTCGGATTTAAGGTTGCGGATACGATCGCCAAAACCGGTGTGTCAATACTTGTGGCGGATGCGGATACGGAAAAAGTGGATTCGGTCGCAGGGCTGTTTGATTCTGCGGTATCGCTCAACCTGAACAATACGGAAGCCCTGCAGAATATCGGTCTGGAAAACATCAACACCGTGATCATTGATCTTGCGGGTGATATCGAGGGCAGCATTATGTGTACCATGACTGCTTTTGAGGCAGGGGTCGACCGTATTATCGCGACGGTGGACAATATGAGAGCGGGAGAGATATTGAAAAAGCTTGGGGCGGATGAAGTTATCATGCCGGAAGAGGAGGCTGCGCTCCGTCTGGCAAAGACCCTGATATCAGAGGATTTTTTGGAGTATACGGATGTGGGTGACGGTCTGTGTATAGTAAAGATACGGGTCAAGGAATCATGGAACAACAAGTCTATACGCAGGCTGAACCTCCATGAGAAAAACGGGATCACCATAGTTGCAGTGGAGTTGGATAACGGTCTGTCTACTGATTTTTCCGCGGATTATATCCTGCATAGCGGTCAGCCGATAGTACTGGCAATGAAGAGGGAAGAATTGTATCAGTTTGTATAAATATACAGAGGAGTTAGCGTAAGCGAAACAAGATTAGTCCACATAAAAAAAGATGTTATTTATCTAACTAAAATTAGCCTGCAAAGCCCTTGACTTCGTTGTTTTTTTGGTGTATCATCTTTGATAATACATTTTGAACACAGTCATAAAAGGAGGTAATTTTTATGTGGAAAAGAATTGCTTTATTTGCAGGCGGAGCACTGTTTGGTTCGGCAGGTATAAAGATCTTATCGAGCCGTGATGCCAAGAAGGTCTACACTCACTGTACCGCGGCAGCTCTCAGGTGCAAGGATGCCGTGATGGATCAGGCAACCATACTTCAGGAAAACTGCAATGACATCCTGGCTGAAGCCAAAGCTATCAACGAGGAGCGCGCAGCTTGCGAAGAGACAGTGGAGGACAAATGAAATTTACGATCAGGCATGAGATACGAGGACGCATAAGGGTTCATTTTTCCATGAAGAGGATGACCTTTAGAGAAGCCGACACCGTGCAGTACCTTTTACAGGACACAGACGGTGTCACTTTTATAAAGGTTTACGAGAGAACCGCTGATGCCGTGATTTGCTTTTCGTGTGAACGCGGGGAGATCATCGGCGCACTCCGCGCTCTGAACATAGAGACTTCTCTTGTTCCTGAGAGTGTTTTTGAGATGTCGTCGAGAGAGACTGATGCAAAATACTTTGAAAAGCTCGTCGGTATGACTGCGCTCAGGTTTTTGAAAAGGATACTTCTGCCGTTTCCCATACGCAGGATATGGATAATGGCAGGGGCTTTTAAGTTTGTCATTCGCGGGCTCAAAACGCTCGCGCACAGACGCCTTGAAGTCGAGCTTATGGATGCGATCGCCATAGGCACATCCATAATCACCAAAGACTACAAGACTGCGGATTCCGTGATGTTTTTGCTTGGACTTGGCGACATGCTCGAGGAGTGGACTCACAAGAGGTCTGTTGATGATCTGGCAAGGCGGATGTCACTCAACATCTCGAAGGTCTGGAAGATATCCGGAGACACGGAGGTCTTGGTCGATGCCGACGATATCACGATAGGTGACGAGGTCGTGGTTCGCATGGGCAACATCATCCCGTTTGACGGTGAAGTAAGCCGCGGTGATGCCATGGTCAATCAGGCATCCATGACAGGAGAAGCGATCCCTGTCAGAAAAGATATCGGCAAATCAGTTTTTGCCGGAACCATCGTTGAGGAAGGCGAGATAACCATTCGGGTAGGAAAGGTCAGCGGTGAGGGGAGATTTGACAAGATCGTCCACATGATAGAGGAGTCCGAAAAGCTCAAATCATCAGTCGAGAGCAGGGCTTCACGTCTCGCGGACAGGCTCGTTCCCTATTCACTCGGCGGGACGCTGCTCACATATTTACTCACTAAAAATGTTACCAAAGCCATCTCCGTTCTCATGGTGGATTATTCATGCGCGCTAAAGCTTGCCATGCCGTTGTCCGTGCTCTCCGCGATGAGAGAGGCAGGCAAGGCGGATATTACCATCAAGGGCGGAAAGTTTTTAGAGGCAGTTGCTGATGCCGATGTCATCGTATTTGATAAAACAGGTACACTTACCAAGGCACAGCCGACAGTCATTGACACGCTGTCCTTTAACGGCGAAGCTCCTGATGAGCTGCTCAGGGAGGCGGCATGTCTCGAGGAACACTTCCCGCACTCCATAGCGAACGCGGTCGTGAAGGCTGCCGGGGACAAAGGACTTATGCATGAGGAGATGCATACAAAGGTCGATTATATAGTGGCTCACGGTATCGCATCGTCCATCAACGGCAAGAGGACAGTCATAGGAAGCTATCATTTTATCTTTGAAGATGAGGGAGTGCCGCTAAGCGATGCTGAAAAGGAGAGACTCAGCGCGATACCCGGGGAGTATTCAAGGCTTTACTATGCAAAAGAGGGTCGGCTCGCAGCCGTGATCCTGATCGAGGATCCCATGCGTGAGGAGGCGCCCGGGGTCATAAAAGAGCTAAAGAATCTTGGTATATCCGAAGTTGTCATGATGACCGGCGACAGTACCGGGACTGCCTCCGCCATAGCAAAGAGGGTCGGTGTAGACAGCTTCTATTCAGAGGTCTTGCCCGAGGACAAGGCTGCTTTTATAAAAAAATGCCACGATGAGGGCAGGCGTGTTATAATGATAGGTGACGGGATCAATGACTCGCCGGCACTATCGGAAGCCGATGCGGGGATCGCGATAAACGAAGGCGCTGAGATAGCCAGACAGATCGCTGATATCACAATAGGCTCAGATGATCTGGATCGTATTGTGCTGCTTAGACTCCTCAGCCAAAGGCTTATGAAACGCATTCATTCAAATTACAGAGGAATTGTGACCATCAACACGGGTATAATTCTTCTCGGAGTCCTCGGCATACTGACTCCCGGTGTATCAGCCATGCTCCACAACTCATACACGGTAGCACTGGGGCTGAAAAGTACGACGCCGCTGATCACGGACAGATAAAAACCGTTAATGTCTCAAAAGCCTTGCAAATGCAAGGCTTTTTGTGTATAATACGGATGTTGATTTTGTGTGGGAGACCAAAACAAAAAGGAGCAAGAATATGAGATCAAAATTGGAAAACGGACAGCTGACTATTTTTCTTGAAGGAAGGATCGACACATCAAATGCCCCTGATACTGAAAAGTATATCGAAACTGAGATCGCCGAAAATGGTGTCAGCGAAGGGAATGTGATATTTGACGCGAATGATCTTGCATATATCTCCAGTGCGGGACTCAGGGTACTGATGAAGATCAGAAAAAAAGCAGGCAAGGTACTTGATATCGTCAATGTATCCAGGGATGTATATGATATCTTTGAGACGACGGGATTTACAGATCTTTTGAATGTACAAAAGAAAATGCGTGAGCTCTCCGTTGAGGGCTGTGAGATCATAGGAAAGGGCGGAAACGGAACAGTATACCGTCTGGATGACGACAAAATAGTAAAGGTCTATGCGGGACAGGGACTTGAGATCGTGAAGCGCGAGCAGGAGCACGCAAAAATTGCTTTTGTAAACGGGATACCCTCGATAATACCTTATGATGTGGTGAAGGTGGGTGATGATTACGGTACCGTATTTGAGATGGTGCGCTCCGATACACTTGGTCATGTGATCGCAAAGGAGCCGGAGCGAATGATGGAGCTGGTAGATGAGTATGTGGCTCTGGCAAAAACACTGCACTCCACTCATATAGAAAAAGGAAAGATACCGGACATACGAACTCTTTTTCACGACCGTGCCGACAGGCTTGACAGATGGTGTTCGGCTGAGGAGATAGGTATACTGCATGATATCATAGACAAGATGCCTGAAGCTGACACGGTGCTTCACAACGATCTGCACCCCGGAAACATCATGATACAGGACGGTGAGCTGGTTCTGATCGACCTTGCAGAGGTGACGGTCGGACCGAAGGTATTTGACCTTTCTTCTATTTTCCGCGATATGATATCGGGTGTACGAACAAACCCCGAGCTGTCTGAAATGACCATGGGTATGCCTGTTGACATGATTGAAAAGGTAGGACAGCTTTTCTTCATGAAATACACCGGAATAGAACCGGATGGGTTGAAGGATTATTTTGACAAGCTGGGGCTCGTATACGGTTTGAATGTAGTTCTGCTCTGCGGAGCGGGTATCGGAGAGACAGAAAAATATGCGGACGGGATTATGGACAGACTTCTCAGAGGAGTGCTGATCCCGAACAGGGATGCAATTCCTCAGGTGATAGCAGGGTTGTCGGCATGATGACTTCAATTATTATCAAGGAGGAAGCTGCAATATGAACCATAGCCTTAGCAATGGTGATACTTGACAAGCATTCTAAAAAATATCAGAAGTACAAAAACAAGCACGCAGATGAGCTGTGAGCAGGAAATACTGATTCAATGATTCATAACCGGCGGGACGACCCTGCCGGTTTTTTGTTTCCGCATGTGGTGGAGTGACAGCCGTGAACAGTAACATGAGTGACTGTCTCCCGGCTGTGTAACTCTTTTGTAACTCTTTCTGTGATAAGATGTGAGCAACACAGATGGAAAGGGGGAATTATCTTTGAAAAGATATTTGAGATATATGGTATTAATAATGATCCTGATAGTTCCGGTGATGTTTGTGAAGCCTGCATCATGCGCAGTCAGTCATGACGAATATATATCCGAGCTAAGGACGTTTTCCGGAGATTCCGAGCAAGAGGTCATAAGGAAGCTTCGGGCGGCAGGATATGAGCCTGTCATGGAAAACATAGCAAATGACAGACCTGAGCTTAATTCTCCTTTTGTATATGTAGGATACAAAACAACTACTGATCCGGATGAGTCAGTAGAGGGCAGGGAGACAGAAAATACCGGCAGTGTTTTTGGAGATGCCTCACTTATGATAGCCGGTGTCGCCATGATATTGGGTGTTGCGGTAGGGATGATATCCATGAAGATCAAACCGAAAACATCCCCGTCAAAAAAATAAAAAGATCGAATTCTTGGAGGTGGCAGGATGAGAAAAATAAATTTTAGAAAAAAATCGGTGTGGATGAGAGCGGGAGCATTTTTTCTTGCAGTATCCATGATGTTTTGGCTGATGCCGTTTGGCGTACTCACGGCACACGCGGAGGCAGGAGTATATATAACATCAATTACGCTGATGCAGGGGAGTTTGAGCGCCGAATCACTGGATGAATCAGGATACAATGTGATAGCACAGCCTCTCAATCCGGCAGGGGTCGAGAACCTGTATATGGGTTATCAGACCGGTGGTGAGAGCGGAGCCATCAGAGACATCATGGTCTCATCCGATGGCGGAGACTCTATAGATGTAAACGGCATCAGCTACCAAAAGGTCAGTGATGTCAATATGAATGACGGAACAGACGGAAAAGAAATATATTTATATGTTTCCCATGATGAGCAGGCAGGCGAGCCTCTCAGGGGTCTGAGCTTCCATGTGAAAAAAGCACAGGGTTCATATAGTGACGATTCATATGTACTTGCCTCTGATGGTTCAGAGATAGTCACTACGGATGACGGAAAGCTTGCGGACTTTGATGAGGGTATTGCTGATTCAGAGCTTTATCTCAGAATGTACAAAGGAAACCTCTACCGCCCCTATGTCGATAATGTCATAGTGGCGACAGCGGAAAATGAGGAGGCTGCCGTCTCCGAGCTTGCCGCCAAACGCTGTACCTATTATGTGAACTATGATATCGGTGATGAGAAATCAGTATTAGTCGGATATACGAGAACAGATGATGAAAGTGAAGCGCTGCGCGCGCTGGTTGCGGTCGGGGGAGACCCTGCAGAACTGAATGACGTTCAGTCGGATGAGGATACTGCGGACACGTCAGACGATGATGCTCAGGCAGATGGGAGTCAGCCGACAGACAGTGATATAGTTATCAAGGACATTGTGTACACCATGGTCGAGGGCGGGAGCGTAAATTCAGACAAGAACTATACCTTTTATATGACAAAAGACGAAAACGCAGGAGAGCCGG
>JAGBOK010000125.1 GCA_017633905.1 Eubacterium sp.
ATATTTTGTGTCGTACAAACCGCATAAACACGATGTTTTGCGGAGGAGACATAAATCAATTATACCTTACCTTGGTATAAAACCTCGGGAGGGCAGGATATATGGTGAAGCGGGCTTTGCTGCCATGAAAAAGGATCTTGAAAAGCTGCATATCAGAGCATCCGAGATAAAAAGCATAACTGTCGGCATCAATGTAAATGACCGGCTGGAGGCTACAGGGCTCGGACTCATATCGGTCAATGACAAACCATTTAAAAAATCGGGGATCCTGTCCGGCTTTTCAGATGCCATCGCATCCGGTGACAGGCTAAAAAAAGGCAATGACTGGAGCGGTGACATGCATTATTATCCGGCAGAAAAATCCGGACACGACGGTCCTTTCAAGGCTCTGAAAAAAGGCGCCGGAGTATTTGCCCTGCAAAGAACTCCCTTTGTTGACTCACGCACGAGGTCTACCATAATATCAGGTGTGATGGATGACAAGGGGATGAATACAAGCTATTATCTTGAAGCTGAGATGAACCGCATGATGTCCAAGCTTTCAAGGGATATGAGGGATGTCCTGAGCGCCTACTCAGACGTGGCGATCATAAATATATCGGGACTCATTCCTGAATTTGTTTATTATATAAGGGTTGCGGAATTCATAGAAAAAAACAGGGCAAAGGGATATGATTTTTGTATTCCGAAGACAGGTAAAAAGACAGTGGCAGCAGGGTTTTACAATCTGAGACTTGCAGCCACGCTTTTGGATCCCGATGATATCGTGGCAAATGATTTTCTATTTGACGATACCAACAGGATATATATACTTACAGGGGCAAACAGAGGCGGAAAGACCACACTGACACAGGCTGTCGGAATACTGTTTCTGATGGCGCAGGGCGGTATCTATACACCGGCAGAAAGCTTTGAATATGTTCCGGTCGATGCTGTCTTTACGCATTTTCCGGCGGATGAGGACAAAACAACGGATCTTGGTCGTCTTGGTGAAGAGTGTATAAGATTCAAAGAGATCTATGAAGCATCCACTGCGGACTCTCTGATCCTGCTCAATGAAACATATTCCACAACTTCATTTGAGGAGGGCTATTATATTGCGAAGGATTCTGTCCGGGCGCTTCTAAAAAAAGGAAGCCGTGTGATCTACAATACACATATGCATAAACTGGGGCTTGATATCGATGAGATGAATCAGGACAGCCCTGATTCCCGCGCGGTGTCAATGATCATGCGCACCGATGACGGCAAAAGATCATTTCGGGCAGAGCTTGCGCCGCCCGAAGGACTGTCCTTTGCCAATGATATTGCAGTAAAATACGGCGTGACCTACGATCAGCTGACCAAAGCTTAGCTTTTATCTGTTTTTTCTGTGTATATTTCTTTATTTATACAGCATCCTCATCATCCTGTCTGTCCTTCGGAAGAGTTACTACTACCCTTGTCCCCTCCCCGATAACACTGGTGATCGCTACATCAGCTCCACACATATCATGCAGTCTTTTTTTTGTATTCTCCATACCGACATGCGACCTTCCATCATCCTTTGCCGCGTTCTCAGTATCAAAGCCCACACCGTCATCCGATACTATGACCTCATAAGCAGTATCCGTTTCTCTGGTCGCTATAGTCACGGTGCCGCCGTCCTCCTTCATGCCGACGCCGTGCTTGACGGCATTTTCTACCAAGGGCTGTATGCTCAGCAAGGGCAATTTAAAATCCTTAGCCTGAATATCATACTCGATATTCAGCAGATCATCGAACCTGAGCTTTTCTATATATAAATATTTTTCAAGATGCTTTAACTCCTGCTCAAAGGGAACAGGTCTTATCTGCTTGATGGAATCCATATTGCCGCGGAGATAATCGGAAAAAGTGATCGTCGCCTCCTGCGCCTTCTCGGGATCAAGAGTACACATCATAGCTATTGATGTTAAAGCATTATACATAAAGTGAGGCTGTATCTGTGACACCATGACAGATACCTTTGCCTCGTACAGCTCCCTCTGTATCTGCTGGTATCTTATGGAGGCAAGATATTGCCTGCGAAGATCTCCTATAAGTCTTATGATCTGTGCGATGATCGAGAAAAATAATCCATATATATAAAAATACGAGCCGGGAATATGTATCATCCTGTCTATTACATCGAGTATAAGTGATAAAACAAGAGGGATCCAGGAAACGAAAAAGATGATCCTGTCTCTGACGCTTTCTTTACCTGCTGCTTTTATCTCTATGACAGCAAGGACGATCATAAGGATAGTATTGATCAGCGTTACCATATTAAAATAAAACCCGAAAGCAACTATATCATAAACAGCAGTAAGATGAAGAATAGTGGCGGCTGCTGTCATCACGGTCAGGATAATGATCATAACACCGGATACGATCCTAGACACCCTGTGTGTAAGATTTGATCTGAAATAAATAAGCAGGGCTATCATGAACAAATGCCCGACTGTCAGATCAAAAACAGGACACAATGCTGAGTCCATGATCCACAACGGAATATATACACAGAACTTTTTGATAAGCATATACAAACCCAAAAAGAAACACAGCAGCCCGAATGTCTGATATCTGAAATCTTTTTTGCCGATTATAAATCCGGCGATGGGAAAGAAAAATATACCAAAAAGACTTACGATCAAAAATATAATGATTGATGGCAGATCATCCTTGAACAGACGTAAATAGTTTCCCGTTCCAACATTACTTCCACTGCCATAACTTAATGTAAACTTGGTCACATCGGAAAACCCGAAGTTCATATTCTCATACGGATTGACAAATTCAAGCACAAGCTGCGTATTTTCATCAATTTCAGCTACCCTTAAAGCATTTGCATCAAGATAAAAAACTGTGTATCCGGGAGTGTCCGGCATGTCAAACATGATCGGATAGACCTGCTTCGTATGATTTTCAAATTCCTGTCTTTCCGCCTCCGTTGCATCAATACCGGAATAATATCCATCAATATAATCTTTAAGCGAAGTATGCCTGTTCTCATAAAGAAGAGTTCCATCAGCAAATGAAATCTTATACCAGAGATTTTGAGACAAAAAAGATATTTCATTGTAATAGGAAAGCGCATCGTCCGGCATCTTCCCCTTAAAGGTTATGGTATGAAAACTGTCATCTATCGGGGTATCCATATCAAATGGAACAAACTCCCCGCCATCAACAGAGTACTCACCTTCCATGAACATATACGGAGTTTCGATGAGATCAAGATTTATACTTTTTTGAAAAAAAATCAGAGAGAGCACAATAATAATCGCAAAGGCGGACACTGTAGAAATAACCGCCAAAAGCTTCCCTTTAAAAAAACTTATCATAAAACCTCCATGTTGTCATGCTTTCCTATCAATACAAGAGTTGATCTGGGACCAAGTATCCAGTTGTCAAGTCCCGGGATCGGTCTCCCATCCGGCATATCATTTTTGACTTTTTTGGCTGTTTTCCCTGTCCCTGCTGCGCTCTCAACATCAGCAGCATACTCATCCATACTGTATGAATATTCATGCCATACAAAGCCCTCAGGTATCACGGGAAGCGAAAACCTGACATCCTCCCAATATGCGTTCACTGCAATGTATATATAGCAGTCACCTGCAGTCTTAAATTTCTCATGATCCTCCGCATACATATACGCAAAACAATGCGAGGGTGCGCTCATATCTATCTCCCACGGAACAGTGCCATGGAATGAAAGCTCGGGATATCCGGTTTTATTGTTCCCCGTGTCATATTCTTCATTCCTGAACACGGGATGCTCCATCCTCAGCCTGATGAGCGCTCTCACATATTCAAAGAGTGATCTGTTTTTTTCAAGATAAGACCAGTCAAGCCACGATATCTCATCATCATGACAATAGGCATTGTTGTTGCCCCACTGCGTGTTGGCAAACTCATCACCTGAGAGCAGCATCGGCACACCGCGGCTTGTAAGAAGTATTGTCAGGGCATTTCTCATCTGCCTCATTCTCAGGGCATTGATCTCCGGATCCTCAGTCTCTCCCTCCACACCGCAGTTCCACGAGTGGTTGTCATCAGAGCCGTCCCTGTTATCCTCTCCGTTGGCATCATTGTGCTTTTCATTGTAGGAAAAAAGGTCGTTTAATGTAAAGCCGTCATGACAGGTGATAAAATTGACGGAGGCTCCCGTTCCTCTGAGCACATACATATCAGGTGAGCCGCTGATCCTCTGATATAGCTCCGGAGCAGATGCATCTCCTCCCTTGATGAACTCTCTCAGGCAGTCTCTGTATCTTCCGTTCCACTCTGACCAGCGGTTCCACGATGGGAAGCTTCCAACCTGATAGAGCCCTGCCGCATCCCATGCCTCCGCTATCAGCTTGGTTCTCCCGAGCACTACATCGTGCGCAAGGTTGTCAAGCAGAGGCGGTGACGGCATCGGCGCGCCGTTCTCGTCTCTTGATAATATGGATGCCAGATCGAACCTGAATCCGTCCACATGATAGCTGTAGACCCAGTAGCGCAGGCAATCAAGGATCGCGTGTCTCACTACTGAATTGTTGCAGTTCATCGTATTGCCGCAGCCGCTGAAATTGTAATAATATCCCTCCGGCGTAAGCAGATAATACGTCCTGTTGTCTATCCCCCTGTATGAGATGGTCGGACCGTTCTCATTGCCCTCGGCTGTGTGGTTGAACACCACATCAAGTATGACCTCTATCCCGTTTTTATGGAGCGTCTTGATGAGATGTTTGAGCTCGTCCGCTTCCATTCCAAACGCGGAGCTCGCAGCATATCCCGCCTTGGGTGCAAAGAAACCTACTGTGGAATAACCCCAGTAATTGTAAAGCTTGTGACCATTTATTTCTCTGTAGTTTTCAAACTCGTCAAACTCAAATACAGGCATGAGCTCAACAGCATTGACACCAAGCTCCTTTAAGTATGGGATCTTTTCAAGTATCGCGTTGTATGTACCCGGATGCTTTACTCCGCTTGATGGATGTGCGGTAAATGATCTCACATGCATCTCGTAAATGACAAGGTCATTTATCCTGTTTTCAAGCTGTTTATCTCCCTCCCAGGTATAATCGCTCCTTATGATCTGTGACCGGAACGGGAATTTTCTGTCAGGATCAGGCTTCTCTCCCCATTTCTCCCGACCTGAGACTGCTCTCGCATACGGGTCAAGCAAAGGCTTGTTCCTGTCAAAATACAGCCCCTTCTCCGGAGCGTATTCTCCGTCTACCGCATATCCGTATTCTATCTCCTCCCAGTTGAGTCCGTACACAAGCATCGAGTAGACATTTCCCACACGAAACTCATCGGGAAAGGGTATCTCATAGGCGGGCTCCTCCTCTCCGTGGTTGTATATCAGGAGTGTTACCGACTTTGCCTCTCTGGAAAAAATAGAAAAATTGACACCGCCGTTTGCCGCCAGTGATGAACCTATGGGAAATACATGACCGATCCTGTATTTAAGCTCTCCCATCTCATGTGTGGGGTAGATATCTACATACATAATATCCCTCCTTTAGTCCGTCACTTGCGGCAGTCTGCCCGGCATCCCCTTGAACGCCACCTCAAAATGAAGCGGCTCACTCATATCGATATGGTACTCCGGATGCACTCTGGCTCCCCAACTGTCATCACCGCCTATGCCCATCTGTGCAAGAGCGACCCTGATGATCGTGTGATTTATGGGCGGAAGCTCATATGCGTGCATGGCATTTTCGATCTCGTGGGGCGTGTAGGGCAGAGCCGACGCGCACATCCCGTCCGATACAAAGATCAGACCGTCACCCTTCTCATCCATGACCTCGATATAGCGCACATCCTCTTTGCTTCCGCACTCCTGCGGACGCAGATATCTCGCCATGTTATCTATGACCCTGTTCTCATAGATACCGAGCCTGCCGCCTCTCTTTCTGTCGGCATAGGTCTCATCAGGTCCAAGACCATACCATCTGATCCTGTCAAAATCCGCATCCAATCTTAATAAAAATCCGAATTCAGGCATATCAGGGAGCGCTCCCACTGCCCGAATCCCCGCTATGCTCTCTTCATCAGACCACTCATTCATCTGATGCAAAGTTTCTTCCTCGTCATATCCCGCCATCAATCCGAGCATGGCTATCTGGGAAATAACTCCCTTCGGATCATGATCCAATCCCATCCTGATCATACCATCAGGATATACCTTGTAACTGACATTCACGATCGCAATGGGCGATGTCATAAGGAAAAACCTGAACACTATATCAAAAGTCCCATCCTCATTCAGCTTCATCTCAGGACCATTTTTAATATACTCATCTGTCCTGTGCTCTCTGTACAGACTGCCTGTCTTCCACGGGGCATAGTACCTGTCATATCCCGCGCCCCTGTCATTGTCCGTTGGTGCTCTCCAGAAGTTGGGACTCGGGATCTCCCCGATCAGCTGTTTTTTCTTGTATTCATAGGATACAAGTCCTCCCATATTCAGAGAGAAAAGACAGGAAAAATCATCGCCTCTTACCCCTATATTTTCATGCCCCTTTATGATCTGAAGCGGAGAAAATTCCCGCTGTTTTTGTTCGGAGCTTCCTGATCCGGCTGTCAGTCGGTCGATAAACCTGATGCTTCTTCCGATACTGTTTCTATGTCTGCCTACCAGCGAATCATCTGGATCTGAACCGTTATTGTATCTGATATCCTCAGAAAAATAACTGTACTGTCCAAATGCTACCTCATGACCTCTCTCACACCATGCTGTGTCATACTTCATTCTGAATGAAACAATGATCAGATACTCACCTGTATCACTGCAGATCTCAGTCTCCCTTCCGTAGAATGGCAGCTCATATTCCTTCTCTGATAACGGCTCCACATCCGTTTCTATTGCCCCGGACTCGATCAGGACTCCATCCAAATACAACATGACAGCACAGTCGTATTCCGATGTATTTGTAAAGAGGTGTTTATTTTTTATTATTACTTTTTTATAATTAA
>JAGBOK010000126.1 GCA_017633905.1 Eubacterium sp.
CCACCTCCATACCTTATTATACCACATAAGCCTAAATAAAGCAAGCGGAAAATACAAAATGTTGACAAAAAAATTTCCGCTAACCACAAGGGTTTGCGGACGATTGGGCTTATTTCAAACTTCGGAACTCAGGAGTGACAGCCTTCAGCCTGATAGATATGCACATAAGTGCATGAATGCAAGCATTCAGCACTTATGTACATATCTATCAGCCGTGAATAGTAACTACTTGACATGTTGCTGATTTTCGTATAGAATATAAAACATCTGTATGTCTAACCAAAGGAAGGAGATGATGGCGTGAGTCCCGGTGACGCGATAGAGATAGCGATCCTTGTTGTATTGCTAATACTATCTGCATTTTTTTCGTGCTCAGAGACAGCTATCACAGGTCTCAACCGCATGCGCATCCGCTCTCTCACAGATGATGGTGACAAAACTGCCGCGCGTGTATGGGAGCTTTTGGAAAATCAGTCAAAGGTGCTTAGTGCTATCCTTATCTGTAACAACGTCGTAAACCTGAGCGCATCATCGATCACGACATCATTGGCCATCAGGATATGTACCAACATCGGACTTGGTGAGAACACGGGTCTCGGTGTGGGTATATCCACGGGCGTCCTTACCTTTTTGATCCTGATATTCGGTGAGATCACCCCCAAGCAGCTTGCAACCAAAAAATCCGAGACCATAGCTCTTCGCTATTCCCGGATCATTAAGTTTGTCACATGGTTTCTGACTCCGATAATCTTTATTGTAAACCAGATATCACGGCTGATACTAAAACTCTTTGGTGTGGATTGGTCAGGCAAAAATGAAAAGATCACCGAGGATGAGCTTCGTACCATAGTCGATGTCTCACATGAGGAAGGCGTCATTGAGACCGAAGAACACCAGATGATCACCAACATAGTTGATTTTGGTGACTCTTTGGTCAAGGACGTCATGATCCCCCGAATGGATATCGTTATGGTCGAGTCAAGGATCTCCTATGCTGACCTGCTCCACGAGTTCACGGAGCACAAGTATGCACGTCTCCCGATATATGACGATACCATAGACAATATAATAGGCATTATCAACCTCAAAGACTTTGTATTTGAGGCGGACTCCGAGAACTTCGATGTACGCTCACTCATACGCGAGGCTCATTTTACCTATGAATACAAAAACGTGTCTGAGCTCTTCCTCGAGATGCAGAAGGACTCTGTTCCGATGACCATAGTGCTTGATGAATACGGTGCTCTCTCAGGTCTGATCACGATCGAGGATCTTCTGGAGGAGATCGTCGGCGAGCTCAGAGATGAATATGACACCGATGAGGAGGATGAGATCCAGAAAATATCTGAAGACAGTTATCATGTGCTTGGTTCGACCTCACTTGATGACATAAACGATATTCTCGGGCTTGGCATAGAATCTGAGGACTATGACTCGATCGCAGGTCACGTCATCGGTCTTTTGGAGCATTTCCCGGAGGAGGGTGAAACAGCCGAGGATGACGGTGCCATCTACAATGTCATCCAGGTAGACGGCAACCGCATCGACAAGCTTCAGATCGATATAAAACCTGAGCTCGAGGCTTCAGAAGCTGATGGATCTTCTGATACTGACACTTCGTCTGCTGCCGGGGAGTAGCTCATACTCCCCCACCGCTTCGACCTCCATCCTTTTTTCCACGGCATCCATATCGCATATCCTGAGTGTAAGATCCACATCATCATCCACCTGTTTGATGAGTCTTTGCATAAATACGGCAAGGACTTTGTTTGGCTCTGTTCCTTCGCCCATCTCCCCTACGGTCGTTATCATTGCCTTTGACATCGCGGATCTTAGTCTCATTTCACGAATATTATCTCCATATGCCATTCCCTGAAGCATCATTATCATCAACAGCGCAGCCGCCAATACCGCGCATATCCCCTTTCCCGTGTTATTTCTTTTTTTGTACTCCGTCTCTTCCTCACCGGCATGCACTCTCAGTATATGAATATCCGTCGAACCATCATATCTCTCATTTCTAAACAGCGAAGCCATAGCGCTGTTTATGCCGAATATCCCAAGTTCTGACAGAAATTCCCCACACAGCCTGTCGGGATCATCAGTACCCGTTACTGATTTTCTCAGCCTGCTCAGTTCCTTTTTGAAAAAACCGTGCGTCATGATCTGCGATCTTGACAGAGCCTCCCACGGCTCACATATCTCCTTATAAATTCCCAGAGCCGTGATCCATCCGTTCAACTGAGAGTTGATCTCATTTCTCAATATCCTTAATGACCTGTCATTTTCCTTTTTGTTCCCTTTTTTCTTCAGTTCCTGATACATTCCTTCAAGCTGTCTTGTCCTCTTTGATTCTTTTTTATTATCCTGAGCATGAACATTCCTTACATTTACAGCCATATCCTCCAATGCCTTTAGCATGTCCTCTCTGTGCTCCCCGTTATCCTCCATCCACACAAGGACGTCGTGGACGATGTATGTAACGGGATCTCCCCTGTCTATGATGGACAGACACTCTCTTGTATCATACTCCTCTTCCTCTGCATCCATCATCCTGTCTATGCACTCATCGATCCTTGCAGCCATCTCTTCATCGTATGAAAGCACCGTGCCTGTCTCTGACAGAGCCGGAAGCAAAGCTCCGTGCCAGCCATATGAATCGATAAGCTGAACTGCATATTCTCTTTGATCACTGTTTTTATGTCTCATCTCGATCCTCCCTGCTCCACAGCCTTTCCTCCGTTCCCATCCCATACTTGGTCATGCTGTCTATCCCTCTTCCTTTTTTCATGGATATCCACACGGGAAATGCCTTTCTCAGATTCCTTTGCATCCTCCCAAAATTCCCATCCCTATCCCATGAGAAAATGCTCTCCGCAACATCTGATGACATAACACCGGATACTACGAGCCCTGCACTTAGCCTTCCGCTCCATATACTTTTCATCAGATCAGGTGTCAGGTACCTGACATCACTCCCGCAGACTATGAGTCTTTTCGGGTGAAGTGTCTCACAGATATCATACAGACAGTCCGGTGTCTCATCCTGACATCTTATGCTTATTATGTTTTTTTCAGGATATATTTTTTGTATGCCAAGTATCATGGCATCATCTGCGCAGACGATCAGCTCGCCATCATCCATACAGCCGCATAGAAATCTCATCAGTTCCAAACGTCCGCTCCCGTACTCACCATGAATGAGAAATGACAGTCCGTTCTTTACAATGTCTTGCAGACACCCTATCCCTCCGGCATCCGTCACTCCGTTCTTTATCAGGGCAGCCTCGCTGACCTTCTCCGGTTTTTTTCTCTTCTCTATACAAATAGTTGTTCCTGCTATGGCAACGCTCCCATGGATCATACGGATACTGATGTCACCGATATCCCGGCTAAACACGGGATCCTTTGCTCCAAATTTAGACCCGGTTCTTGATGATGCGATCATGCCAAGCTTGTCCACAAAGCCTTCCGTCAGGCTCTCCCCTGACATTCTGCTCTCACCCGATACATCTCTGATCCAAAGGGCTCTTCCGTTCCATAATATTCCTGATATCCTCTCATCTATGATATACGGAAACAAAAGTCCGTATTCCTGTCTGCTTAAAAGATGCTCCTCTTCAAAAGTCCCCATAATTTCTACCTTTCCGAGTGGTGACAGACCAACACTTTATCTCACCTCTTGTATTTTTTTAATGTGTTAATAAAGCTCCCGCCTGTTTCATCGTCACAAAAATAGTCGGAGTTTATCTGCTCCTTTAGCCTCTTTATATCGTCTGCGGTAAAATAATATGTAATTGACTCCGTTTCATGTGTACTCTCAGGATACAGTAAATATAAGGGCAGAGTACGTTCCGGCGCCGGTGCTTCATCAGCTTCCGGAACGGTATGAATGGTATCATCAGTTCCTGCCGTAACATGAGGTGTTATCTGCGGATATTTTGTAAAGTACGGAGTGTACACGGGCGCAGCCGCTGTCGCCTCGGGAGTCGGTGTTATGAGGATTATCTCAGCCTCGGGATCCATGGTTCTTACGGGGATATAGCTTGGAAATGTTTTATTGACGGGATGAGGTGTCATCATATCCCCCGGAGCAGCCATAACAGCATCCTCTGCTCCATCATCCGTATCCGACGGCTTGTCCGGTTCTTTTGTGGGTGCGCATGCTTCGGTATTTGTCGGAGGCTCGGTATTTACAGTTTTTTTAATGAGCATCAGTATACCGTTTTTTACCGTAGGAGTGATATCCTCTCCAAGCAGATCTCCAAATGAAAAAAGCTTTTTCCAGTCTTTACCCTGTATTCCCTCTGCAATTTTTACTCCGGCTTTTATCATCTCAGGTACTATGCTTATCCTGCCATTTACTGAGACATTACGGTCAAGATAGAGCCTCATTCCGGTTCTAAGCCATACCTCACCCACTGACACAGAGCCTGACATTGCAAGCTTTCCTGATACCGCAGCAACATCATCTCCCCTGTCTCCTTTGTTTCCCCTGATCGAGACCCCGCCTATCAGCAGGCTTCCGAAATTTGCTATGCCTCCGCCAACGCCGCCGTATGCCCTGCCCTCTGATACCTTGCCGCTCACGCTGTTTGATACCATGCTTCCACCATAGAGCCCGCATACCCCTTTATTCAGTATTCCTCCCCCTCTTCCATCGAAGCCTTCCTTGGAACTGATCCCTACGGTCTTATTGTCCTTTATCTGCCCTGATCTCATATAAAAGGCTCCGCCCGTCTCTATCCTCACACCGCCTCCGCCTGACACACATGTGTTGCCGCTTATCACACCGCCGTCAAGCGTACAGCTCCCTCCCCTGATGCATACAGCGCCTCCTCCATCAGAAAGCCTTGTCGTGTTTTTATTGTTGCAAAGAACTGTCCCCTCTCCTATGACAAGACTTCCACCATCGACCTGAACAAGCCATCCGTACAGCCTTTTATCAAGTGACGCCGCATCAGAGCTTCCGTTTATGCTTATATTCTTTAGAGTCAGTGTACCGGAGGATACTCTCAAAAGACTCCCGCCAAATGCGCTGTTATCCGTCACTGCTCTTTTAATGCTGCCTGATCCTGTCAGTGTCTTTTTTCCCCTGACATCGAGTGTCTTCCTCACATGTATCGTTTTATCAAGCCTGATCATGAGGTTCTCATCACTTGCAAGCGCATCCTTCAGCTCTTTTATATCCGATATTCTGACAGAAAATGAATCAGCCGAGGATATATGCCCTTCCCCGACGGGCAGTATGAAAGCCTGATTCACTGTAATGATCATCACTCCTGTTAGCAACCAGCAGAGCCTTCCTGCTCTCCTGCACCCTTTCATATGCTCCTACCTCCTGCACTTCACTGCCTATAAAGCCAAGCACCTTCTTGACCATGATCTCCATATCAAGAGCAAACGGATACATCACATCATCACCGGTACAGTGAAAAAGTCTCATGACAAACGGGATCAAAACGCCCCTTGATACCGAATCCATCAGCATCGTATAGTGAGGAAGTATGGCAATTCTGTCCTCATCTATCCCGTATTCATCGATTATCCTGCCAACTGTCATATCAGAATCCTCATCATAGTTTCCCATTATATAAAAAGCCTTTTTGCGTATCTCTTTGTGATTTCCAAATATCTGCTCGATCGCGGTTCTGTTCTGCGGCAGGGATATAATGACCCTGTCTGCTCTGTTTAGTATCATCCTCGTTGTCGGCGCGCTGGTCATCAGATCCATCCACAATATCTGTGTTCTTTTCTCCAGACACTTAAACATATCATCCAGATTGTTTTCAAGATGATAGCTGAGCTGTTCCGGTCCGAGATCCGCTCCGATCGGAAAGTACATCAGTCTCTCACCGATATATCTCTCTGCCATCCAGTCCATATCGAGCATGGTAGGATGCTCACCGTCCGCTATCCTTCTCAAAAGATTCCCCAGACCTCCTGATCTGTAATACGGTGATCCGTCACTGTTTCCATGCTTGTACAGCATTTTATCGATCCCGGTTACTGATTTGTGATTCTCAATGATCACGCCTCTTGCCATGGGATCCATCATGGCATGCCATATACTGATACATGCGAGATGACATGTGCTCCCGCTGATACCTCTCACATTACTCCAAAAAGCCACCTTCATCCAAGCCTCCTCCTTTCATTGACGATCTGCCGCCTGTGCATCAACGATGATACCACCCTGGGCATTGATTTGTAAATTAGCACTTATCTCCCAACTTCGATCAAAAATTTTTGCAAAAATATACAAAAACAAAAAAATATAAAACATTCGGACATAAAAAAAAACGCATCACGTTTGAATCAAACGTAATACGTTTTCCATACTTTTTACTACTCACGGCGGTCACTCTATTTCAGCTTTACTCCGCATATATTCATACCTCTTGTTCCAAGCACAAGGATATTGTTGTACACGGCGGGAGATGCCTCTATATTGCCGCTGCCAAGATTCAGGGTAAACTCAGTCTCACCGCTCACCCCGTCAAGCATCATCAGATTGGAATCGCTTCTCGCATAGATCACTACATCTTTGCCGCTTTCATCCGTATTGTAAACACATACGGGAGACGACCATGTATACGGACCATCCTGTTCCCATGCTTTCCTGCCGTTTTTCTTTTTGAGCGCTACGATGACTCCCCTGTACAGACCGTCAGTCTTTGCCACGGTCACATAGATATAATCATCAAGACTCTCATGCCCCACCGCTATCGTCGACTGGACACCGCCTGAGTTGCCCTCTACCGAATGACAGGTATATGAGGTCTTCCAGATTATCTCACCCGTCGCCGCATCCATCTTCCATATCGGGATCTCCGCCGCAGAGGATGACCTCCAGCCGAGATGAAACGAAGTGCTGACATACAGATACAGCTTCCCGTTTTCTACAGAGAGCACCGGACTTCCATTGGAATCATCGAGGATATCCTGCACCCATTTGAGCTTCAACGTGTTCAGATCCAGACACATCATATGTCCGCCGTTATCACAGACATACAGATACCCCTTGTAGATAGCGGCGCTGGACTCCATACCGTACCAGTATGAAGAGCCTGAGTTTCTCTTGCCCTTGTATCTCCACTTCACTATGCGTCCCGGCTTTACGGATATCTTTCCTTTTTTCTCGTTGTATTTTGTATTCAGCCTGATCAGATACAGTATCCCGTTCTCTCCGGGTTCTATCAATGTATCCGTCTCGGCGTCAACAAGTGGTGATGAATCAAAAAAGCTCAGCGATCCTCTCAGAGAAAAAGGATCGATATTCCCGTACTCATACAGCACACTGCAGTCTATAAGGCTTATGATAAACGCCCTTGAAGTACCTCCCGGGCTGTTGTATCCCGATCCGACATACAAGAGGGGATACCCTCTCGGATCAAGTGCCCCCGCTCCTTTGAATACAAAGCCTGTCTTCATCACAGGCCTTGTCTGCCTGCCGCTTTTTATATCAATAAAATAAATATTTCCATCAAGCGAGGCATAGATCGCCTCCACAAGCTCATCATCATCCTTTGCCCACTGCTCCATATTCATGTGCTGCTTGGTCTGTCTCGGCCAATGCATCAGAAGCGGCTGTCCGGTCCAGCCGTTGCCGCTCCAGTACTGGTTGCCTATCGTCAAACTTGACGTTCCGACGCTCCACATTTTTTTCATTTTATATTTCTTCATAGGAGCTGTTCCAAATACAGGAGCATCCCTGAAATTGTTTCCTCTGAAAGTGATCACTCCTTCAAGCTCCGTGTATTTTGCTCCGGTATCAAATTCTATCTGCTCATCAGGTACATAGTCACTGATCTTTTCAAGCTGATCACCGTCAACTGAAATATTGGTAAATTCCATCATCCTTGACGGCTTGGCATCAGATACAGCCTTTACCTTGAAATCAGTTATCTCATAGGGATCCGGAGTCTGCACAGGCTCATCAGCTGATGTATCATCACCGCTGCCGCTGCCTGCATTGTCCGATGGTACTTCATCATCCGTCACACCCTCATCCTCTGCTAATATCTCCCCAGCCGGAGCGTCTGTCCCCCTTTTATCCATCATGAGCTTTAATACGAATACTCCGACCAGCATTATTATCGAGAGAAGCAATACGGTTATCAGTATCCTCTTTGTCTTGGTTCTCATTGCCAACTGCACCTCCATATCGTTGTTACTATTCACAGTAACATAAATTACATTATATCAGACGACCACACAGTCCGCAAGCTAAAACTTGGAAACAGACACTGTTTATGGCTGTCACTGCCCTGCATGTATACAGGCATTCGATGCCTGTATGCACATCCATCAGCCGTGAAAAGTAACCTGAAACACATTTATGTCATGTTTTAGTTTTATCATTATAAGAGTCTGAATCTCATTTGGTGCTCCGCTATTTCAGAGCACAGTTCTCAAACAGTTGTATATAAACAGGAGGTAATATGTCTTCTATCAGAGATATCGCAAAAGAAGCCGGGACATCCATATCCACGGTTTCAAGAGTGTTGAATGATCCGGAATACAAATGCCGCTCCACAGAGCTCTATGACAGAATACGCAGGGTCGCCATGGCGAGGGGATACTCTCCGAACGCGGCTGCAAGAAGCCTGAGAAGCAATGCAAACAACGCCGATGACAAGATATTTTACATCAACGTCCTGATGGCGCGTACTGACAGCTCCCAGACTGATCCGTTTTTTTCTGACCTGCTGCGTATCATAGAGACCCAGATCAGAAGACATTCCTGCATACTCTCGCATGTCTGGTATATGCCGATATGCTCCAATGAGAAAAAATGCGAACGAATAGATATCGATGCAGAGATCAACAAAACCTGCAATATCTCCCTGGATGATGACGGAAACCCTCTTCCCGGTGATGAATTCGACGGGCTTGTGATAGTGGGAAAGTGCTGTGACAAGGCTCTGAAAGCATGGATGAAAAGATGTAAAAACATAGTGAGTATCAACAGAAACTCTACGACCAATCTGGTCGATGAGGTAAACTGCGACGGAAAAAAAATCGCAATTTCGGCAGTCGATCACCTGATATCACTGGGACATACAAGGATCGGATACATAGGAAGCTGTTATCATGAGACCAGATACATGGGCTTTCAAGAAGCACTGCTTGATGCCGGTCTTGACATCATTCCTGATTATATCGTGGAGACCGACCAGTCAGAGCGCATGGGCTTTGAAGCCATAGGCGAACTCCTTGACAGAGATGACAGACCCACGGGTATATATTGTGCCAATGATATCACTGCCATCGGCGCCCTCAAATATATCAATAAAAAATGCAAGGGGATCTATCATCCCTCTATCATAGCTGCAGATGATATAGACGAGGCAAA
>JAGBOK010000018.1 GCA_017633905.1 Eubacterium sp.
CCGAGCTTGAAAAGTTCAGGGAAATAATCAAAGAAGCAGAAAACTCTGAGCTTGCAGGGGCGGCTGACGATGAAGCAGCGGTCAGTGAGATGGTGTCTGAGGTAACAGATGTTGATATAGAGGAGGTTCCCGTCACATCGGATATCGATACGCTTATGGATACCATGTATCAGGGAGCCGAGAACTCTGCAGACGCCATAGAACTGGTCGATCAGATGACCGGGACGACGATCATATCGCTGTTGAAGGACACATCCTTCGGAACAAAGACCATGTATGATTTTTTCATGGATGAGGGTCTGCAAAAAAGTGATCTGTATACCCTGGCATATGTTCTCTCTGACGGACAAAAAAGTATTATAGACGATTTAGGAATATATGCTGTATTTGAAAGCGCGCTGACTCAGTATTCAGAGGAGCAGGGTGAGAGCGGGAAAAGTGATATCGACATTTCCGGCATGGAGGAAGGACTGATATCCGTGTATGAGGGTGTTGACAGAAGCGTGTTTGACGGTGATACGGCTATCACTGCGGATACACTGAAAAATATGGAAACAAGGCAGGTCGAGGATGTTCTGACACCGAACGACAACGGCAGCGTGGTATTGCTGACTTGTGCAGCCATAGTCGGAGCGGTGTGTACGGGACTTGCTATATGGGGCTTTGGTAGTAGAGTAGTAACTTTAAAAGAAGTTTCATCCGTCGTAAAAACCATGCAGGCAAATCTCAATTTGATGAAGACATGTGATGAAGCATGGAAGCTGAATATACTTGAGACAAAATACAAAATATCACGCTTTACGAAATCTAAAGCTACACTGTCGTCCATAGTAGAAGCCGGCGGAGATACAACGACTCTGGTCAAAAACGCTTATAAAGAAGCAGCAGAGACGATGCGTTCTTACGGAACTGCAGAGAAAAGTGTTATGGACACTATCGATGCATATGGTGAAAGACAAAAGGCAACGCATATAGAATCCTACAAGAGATCGATCAATGAATTGAAGACAAGTGGAAAGTATTACACGACAAACAAGGTCAAGGTCCCGAGGGTGAGCTGGGGAGCGAGAGTCCTGCTTGTTCTCGGCGCGGCGGCGGCATTTGCTTTTGCCGGGTATGAGATATACTGCATGACAAAAAAGCACACGGTAGAGTTTACTCATATTCCTGCGAATATGGTTTACAAAACCACTGAGGGTGACGTGTACTACATGACCTACCACGCCGTGACTGACGCATCAGGGAACGTTACGGATATACATGATAAAAAGGGAAACGGCTGGCAGGTCATCTATACTACTACGGACAGCAATGCCGGAGATCCCATACTTGCATCATCACTGACTGTCAGTGACCGTGATATATCAAGCGATCCGGATGTGAGATACCTGATAGACTTTGATTCATCATCACCATCAGATCTTGCTGACAAGAAGTATACCGGAAAGGGTACAAAGAGCGCATTTATCAGCTACATGACCGGCACAGAGGAGCCGGAGGAGGCTGATGCTTCCGAAGAGACAGAAGTCTCGACAGAAGAGACCGAAGAGACCGCCGCTCCCACAGCGGTTGAGACCGCAGCACCTGCTGAGGATAATGCTCCCGAAGAGAGCTCAGTATTTGCATGGCCGGGGATGCTGTGGATACTCCTGATCATTCTGGTCGTAGCAGGCGGCGCAGCAGGCGCAGGCATGTACTACAGAAAGAGGAAGAAGTGACCGAATAATAACACTTTGATGCTGTAACCCTTTTGTAACACTCCCTGTGGTAATATATGTTCATAAGCTGAGAAAACGTTGATCAAAAGTTTATTATCTACGAGGGAGGGCTTGACTATGAGAAAATTATTTAAGAGAATAACGGCACTGGCACTCACGGCTGCAGTTACTATCTCTGCAGAGTGCGGAGGGGTAAGAATACTTGGTGTGAGCCCCACTGTAAACGTTGCAAAAGCGGCTGAGACTCAGGGCAGATATGTATCCGACATCAAGATCAGCCATGCGGCGACCAAAGAGGAAGCCGGAAAAGAGCTTGGTGAGGACTATACCGTTCTTGATAAAGACTTCAACGAAGGCATGGGCAGCCACTCATGGATAGGATATTCCACGACCGATGATGCGGATCTTGCCATCACGGATATAAAGCTTCAGAGAATGAACGGTGATTTCTCCGAGTCTGACTACCAGACTCTGCTTGACAACCACAAGGAGACTATGAATGAGCAGACATATACAGTCATCCCTGCTATCATCGAGTATGCGAAGAACTATGAATCCGGTATGAAGATGGCCTTAAATGTACACAGGGTCCTGAATGTCTATCGTGAGGATGATTCAGGGAAAAATATGGGAGATCTTCTTTATGAGCTTGGCAAGGCTCTTGGGGCAGACAGGAACGATAAAAATGCGAGAGAAATTCTTGAAAAGATTTTTATAGAAGGTAACAATGCTGTCATCACGGCGATAGAGGATATCCTCACCAAGGCGACCGATACAAAGCTTGTGGGGAAGGGATCGTGGCTTACCCGTATGAGCGTGCTCGGTACTGACGGACTGTACAACGTATACAAGAAGGCATATCCGGGCAAGGCAAGATCATATCTGAAAAAAATGATGGAAAATGATCTTGGTGAAGATGCAAAGAGTCTTTTGGCTGAGCTTGTAAGGTTCAGGGAGATCATTAAGGAAGCTGAAAGTT
The DNA here is from genome assembly GCA_017633905.1 of Eubacterium sp. Lineage (GTDB taxonomy): Bacteria > Bacillota > Clostridia > Lachnospirales > Lachnospiraceae > Eubacterium_F. Next base: position 2,698 of record JAGBOK010000018.1, read on the forward strand.
CTGAACTTGCCGGGGCAGCGGGCGATGAGGCAGCAGTTGAAAAGATGGTGGATGAGCTTATGGACGCTGAGCCTGCGGAGATCCCTCTTGATTCGGATGGTGAGGCCTTGTTGGAAGCGCAGTATGAAGAGATCGACTATGCTACAGATATCATGGAGCTGAACACTCAGGCTGTTCAGTTGGTCGTGACCGGACTCCTCAAAAATACATCATACGATGGAAAAAGCATGTATGATTTTTTCATGGATGAAGCTCTGGAAAAGAGTGATCTGTACACGATGGCATATGTACTTTCGGACGGTCAGAAAAGTATTATAAAAGAAATAGGAGTATACCCCGTATTTGAAAGTGTTTTGGCAGAGTATACCGAGGAAGACGGTGAGCTATCGGAAGAAGATGTTCAGTATATGGGAGAAGGGATGTTCTCGGTATATGACGGTGTGGATCGAAGTGTGTTTGCCGGTGATACTGCTATCACGGGTGCAACGCTCAAAAGCATGGAGACGAAGCAGGATAATGATCTTTTGAGTCCGGAGCAGGAAGAGCACCTTTTTATAGCTGCCGGTGCGGCTATTACCGGAGTGTTTTTGGGAGCGCAGGCTATAAGATCATTTGGTACTAAAGTGGTATGGAAAGAAGTGCCGGAGGTGATGACAGTACCACGACCGGTCACACCTGCCATCGAAGCTATACAGGAGAGGATCTTCTATATGCGGGAGTATAATAACGCATGGAAGCTTCATTATATTGAGCAGAAATATCCGCTTTATATCGTTGAACCGGGAGACAGTCTGAAATCAATTCAGGCGATGGATAAAAGTGTAGGAAGAGCGGTAAAAATAGAACAGGCATATCAAAGAGCACTGGAAAATCTGAGAAATTTTGGTCATGCTGATGCGGCGGATAAGGTGATGCGATGGGGCGATGCAAAAAAACTGGATTATATCCAAAGATATGAGAACAAGGTAGCGGATAAGCTGTATATGAAGGAGAAAGGTACCAAGTCAGTATCATCAAAGGTACCGAGAGCCTCCTGGGGAGCAAAGATACTATATACGCTTGGAGCATTGGCTGCATTTGCATTTGCCGGTTATGAGATATACTGCATGACTAAAAAGAGTGCTCCCGTACAGTTTACCAAGATACCCGGAAAGATGGTTTACAGGACATATGAGGGTAATCTTTCATATATGACATACCACGTAGCGACGGATGCCGACGGCAAAGCCTCGGATCTGCATGACAAAAAGGGACAGCAGTGGTTGGCGATCTATACCACCACGAGCAGCAAGGTCGGCGATCCCATACTCGCATCCTCACTCTATGTCAGGGAGGATACGGCTGTGAGTGATCCTGATGAGAAGGCGTTTTCATTCTTTGATGAGCAGTATCCCTCCAACATTGCGGACAAGACGCTCACGGGCAAGGATCTGAAAGGAGCATATATTTATTATAAGACCGGCGCAGAGGAGCCTGAAGGATCTGCTGATGCTTCCGAAGAGACGGTAGTATCGACAGATGAGACCGAGCAGACCGATACTCCGGCAGCAGTCGAGACCGCAGCGCCTGCTGAGGATGAAGCTCCCGAAGAGAGTTCAGTATTTGCATGGTCGGGTATGCTGTGGATACTCCTGATCATCCTCGTCGTCGCAGGCGGCGCAGCAGGCGCAGGAGTGTACTACAGGAAACGGAAGAAGTGAGAGTGATGGAAGTCTTCAGACTCATATAGAAAAACAGTGTATTATTAAACCCCGGTATGGTCAGAGCGACTATGCCGGGGTTGTTGGAATCATTACTTAAATACAGGTCTTTTTTTTTCGTGTGCACACTCGGTTAAAAACATTTTCATCAATTCCAGATATGGTACATCGGTATCAACAGATAGGTTCCGAAAATAGTTAATAACTGAAATATCCATATCGAATGATATTGACTGTTTATTTCTGTCATACCAGGGATGAAATTGATTCAATTCATCTCTTGTCATAGCAGGACAATCATCTGTCGGAGTAGGATGTGCATTTTGAATGATTTTTTTTTCTTCGTCCGAAAGTGGGGGCAGGTTTTTCACTTCATCTAAACTCATAACCGTCATAATACTCATCCTCCTCATCTTTTGTAGCTCTTCTGGCAGAAATAATGCGTGTATTCTCACCACGTTCAGTATATACTACAAAGAGAACACGTTCAACCATACCTATAGCATTCCATCGATCTTCTGTTAAAGAAGAATGTTCTGCATCATATCTCTCGATTCGTTTATTATCAAGAAACACTCGGACAGCATATTCAAAACTAATACCATCATGTTTTTCCCTGTTGAGTCTATTCTTTTCTTCATCCCACTCAAAAGTCATAGAAACTCCCTCCTCGAGATAATAAAAGTATACATCGTAAAAGGGAAAAATGCAAGTATAAGTTACAGGTCACAGTATTTGACAGCGAAGAAGGAATTTCGCAGACTCAAACTACGGACAGCTTGTGCCGGCAGACTGTCTGCCGGGAGGCTGTAACCCTTTTGTAACACTCCCTGTGATAAGATACCACTACAGAATGTGAAATAGTGATATCGTTACTGATACTTTAGGAAACATAGATTGGCGAGGGAGGGCTTGTCTATGAGAAAAATATTTAAAAGAATGACGGCACTGGTACTCACGGCGGCAGTTGCGATCTCTGCGGAGTGCGGGGGTGTCCGTATCCATGGGGTGAGCCCCGATATAAAGGAAGCAAGGGCGGCAGAAACTTCCGGAATCTATATAAGTGATGTTGCCATCAGCTATGCATCAAGCAGGGAAGCTGCCGAAAAGGAGCTCGGCAAGGAGTACACCGTCCTTGAAAACAAGATCGGAGAGAGTTTTGTCGGATACACCACAACGGATGATCCGGACCTGGCGATCCGTGATATGAAGGTACAGGCGATGGACGGGAAGTACTCTGTCTCTGACTACGAGGAGGTTTTGAAAAATCATCAGGAGACCATCAAAGATCAGGTGGATATCCTTGTACCGGCGCTCATAGAATTCACCAAAAACGTAGATTTGGGCATGGATGCGGCAGTTATTGTCTGTAAACATCTGAACTGCTTTTATGAAGATGATACCGATATGGCGTTTGGTGATTATCTGTTGGAGCAGGGGCGCAAGCTGATAACCGATCTGTATGATGCTTCTGCCCATATAGAGCTTGAAAAGATATATGTAGAGGCAAACAATGACCTGATACAGCAGATGGAAAACCTCATCACACAGGGTATAGATACAAAGGTATATAAAAAGGGAACATGGCTCACCCGTATGAGTGAGCTGGGTCCGAGAGGTCTTATTGATCTGTATAAACAGTCATTCAAGAATCTGCGGTCTGACAGCGCGGTGAAAAAACAGCTCGAAAAGGACTATGGTGAAGATGCTGCCATGCTTTACAGTGAGCTGCCAAGAATACAGACATATCTGCGCGATAGGGTAAACTCAGACGTGGCAAAGGCGATAGAAAACGGAGATGCCGGGGAAGTGGATTCTCTCTCTGAAGAGATTGAAAACACTGAAGGCGGTACAGAGCCTACAAATGAATCGACTATAGAAGAGATCGCCGAGTCACTCGGGCAGTCGATGGACAAGCTTCCCGATGCTATGGATTTTAGTGAAAATATAAATATGGAAGCGATAGCTCTTGTTCTGAAGGGAACTCCCTATGGGGATCAGACGATGTATGACTTTTTGATGAATGAAAACATAACAAAATCCGATCTATATACTTTTGCCTATGTTCTTACAGACGGTCAGAAATCCATCATAAGAGATGTAGGTCTGTATTCCATCTTCCAGAGTGCCGTGTCAGGATATGCCGAGGAAGATGAAGAAAGTTATATTTTTGATGAAGTGGGTGAAAAAGCATTTTCCATCTACGATGGAGTAGACAGGGATGTTTTTAACGGAGATACGGCGCTTACAGAGGATGCACTCAAAAGGATGCAGACAAAGGCAGATAACTGGTCTCTTACGACAGCATCCTGCATTTCCGGTGTTTTGGCAGTTGTATCTGCGGGTATAGGTATTGCATGTACTGTGAGGCTGGGAAGTGTTATAAAAAATGGAGGTGTATTAAAAAAAGTCGGTTATGAGAATATGAAGATCACCATGTCCGGGAACTGTACAGAAGCATATAAAGCTGCAGATGAAGCAGTAAAGACGCTGCAGGAAGAGATACAGATAATGAGTAAAAACCAGTACGCACTGCGCGGTAAATGGATAGAAAACACCGGGATTCTGAAAAACTTCAAATTCGATATCGTAGGTAAATCACCGGCACAGATCGAAAGTGCATTTAAAGCAGCTTATCCACAGCTTCGTGCAGAAGGAAAGTTTGCAAAAGTGATTATGATGTCAAATAATGAAGAAAAAGTGTTTTTAAATCACAAAAAAGTTGGACTTAGGCAAAAGATTGCAGCGCGTAACGAAATTGGAGCTTCAAAGGTTGTTAAATTTGAAAAAGTAAAAGTGACGACTACCAGGACATTTGGTATTGGCTCCAGGATCATTTATACTCTTGGTGCTGTTGCAGCATTTGCATTTGCCGGATATGAGATCTATCAGATGACAAAAAAGAGTCCAAAGATCGTATATACGGAGATCCCTGCAAAAATGGTGAACAGGACCTATGATGAGGATGAGACAAACTATATGACATACAGTGTCGCAAGGACCCGGGATGGTAAAAAGGCGGATCTGAGAAACTGGAAGGGGAGTCAGTGGGTGGCGCTGTACACCACCTCGGATGAAAATGCAGGCGACCCGATACTCGCATCTACATTTGTTTCATCAGAAAACAACATGACATCGGATGCGGATATGGTTTCGGTCAGTGAATTCTGTTTCAAGGATGCGTACAACATATCAGAGAATAACGCTACATATCTGTTCTTCAAAAAGGGGACAGAAGCTGTAGCATCCGTGGAAACGGACGAGACTAAAGCTCCGGGTGAAACTGAAGCAGACGAGACGGGAGAAACCGCAAGCGGTGCCGCCGATACGACAGGCACAGCCTTTGGCGGTTCATCGGTGATCTGGATCATCCTCCTGCTCGTGGTGGTCATCGGTGTGGGTGCCGGCACCGGTGTCTATATCAGGAAGCGGAAGAAGTGAGTTTGATCGAAGTGATCACGCCTCCAACATACTCCGTGTATGTACGAATACATCAAATCTTGGCAGCACGAAGGAGATCTTTCCGTACTTCGATGTGTCGATAATGCCTTTACGTTTCAGTCGTTCCCGATATACGGAAAACTCGTTTGCACTCATCTGCATACTCTCCCTGATCTCCTTTACTGATGAGGTCTCACCTCCTGAGAGTTTGGCGATATTTTTTGCAACATCGCGATCCTTTTCAGATAATTCAGACCATATTTTTTCGTACACATATTCAGACATATACTGGTCGAATTCATCCAAGACCTCATCATTTAATTTTTCATTCAGGTGCCAGCATACATATCCCAAAACTTGAAATGCAAAAGGATATCCGGCTGTCAAAAGTGCCATTTCTCCCGCTTCTTCGCTTCCAATATCAAATATGTTTTGATAGCTTCTTCTCATCGCTGTAAAATTGAGCGGTTCAAGGTATATCTTAGGTGTTCGGTATAAAAATGTCAGTGCTTTATCATTTTGAAGATCATACAGATTCTCATACAGACCTGTCATTATCAGAAAAATAGGAAATTCCTGACGAATAAGTATCTGAAACTCGCTCACAAATGGTCGGACAAAATCATTTCCAACGACTTCATCAATAAGTATCAGTATTTTTTTGCCTGCTTTATTTATTTGCTCTAACATTTTTGTAAGAGCTGTTTCAATATCAGATATGGGATCGGCTTTTTCCAATGAGATACCGATCCCAAGGAGTGACAGATCAAGTTTGGCATTTATAAACTCGATTTTCATCTCAGGGATCTGGTAGAGTTTTGCCGCAAAGCTCTGCAGCATGTCACGTTCAGGATTAAGTTCGAGAGTGTACCAGTCATCTTCATTGTCCATTCTGTTTTTAAGCAAAGTCATGGTTACGGTCTTGCCTGATCCACGCACCCCGGTGATCATATATGCCTGGGAGGTTGGATCGTCATCCATTATATCTTCAAGCAGATCGTTTATCTGTGCTATACGGGATATGAATTGAGACGGTTTTTTTCCAAAAGACAGTGTAAAAGGATTTTTCATTCTACGCCTCCGTTTCTTAAGTGAATTGTTTTATAACTTCGATTTCTTTTTATAACTTTTTATAATCTTTTATAACTTTATGTTTATTTTATAACTTTTTATAAGTTATGTCAACCGTTTTGTCAGAGAGGTGTGAATTCCAAATAATTAAATATGATCAAGATTGTGGCACGAAGTGATTTTATATGAGTTGTCCCCTTTTTGTCCCTTTTCATATGTTACAATACCCTCAAATAAAAAAATTCGGTGATTTATATATCCCGTAAATGCTTAAAGTTATTGTTTGTAATATACCAAGAAAGGAAGGTAAGGGACTATGAATATGAAATGTAAAAGAACGGCTGTTACAGTATTTGCAATGTTTTTTTTGCTTCAGTTGTTTTCGGGAGTGTTCAATGGGGTTGATATACCTGTCACTGCGCTTGCCAGAGAATACGAGAAAGGCGAAATTATAGATATCTCTGAACTTGAAGAGGGAGATTATATCCATGGTGATTGCATGTTCCATGATGGGGCCGGCAGAACGATTTACCCTATTTGTTATATTGATGGCAAAGCAAGGAAACTGGATACATATGCTGATCATGAAAAAGAAAAAATATACAAGGTTTTTAACACGAAAGATAAAAGTAAAGATTATATATATACGGGAATCAAAATTAAAGACACCTCATTAACAACTTATGTGTGGTTGAATTTTGAAACAGCTACAGAAGATGAAAGTTTGACCGGTTCGATGTTTTCAGCAGGAATCGGAGTGTGGATAATCCTGTTAGGCGTTGTTGCAGTGACTGCATTTACTGTTTTTCTTATTATGAAGAAAAAAAACGAAAAAAAGGAAAGCTCATCTGAGGATTAAAGCAATGCATACAATAATCAATACGCTGAGTAGGGTTACATCAATATTTTTCAAAATTATCGCACGGCACATATATGTGCCGTTTTTTTCCATAAACACAGAATATCGTATATTCTCCGGTTGACAAAAAGTATATAGAAGTATATAGACCGGAACAAAGTATATAAGTATGATAAAGAAACGCTGATTAACCGGTTTTTCAATAAATCAAAGATTATAAGGAAGTGGCAATTTATGAAAAAAAACCCATTCTCGATCAATTTTGGAAAATATCCATCACAGTATATCCATCGTGATATTCTCACAGATGAGATACTTGAAGAGCTTACAGACGAAGAGCCGGGGAACTCCTGTTTTATGCTGACAGGA
>JAGBOK010000127.1 GCA_017633905.1 Eubacterium sp.
GATACTGCCAGATCTCCTTCTCCCCATCACTCATTTCCGACTCTTTTTTAGTCACCGTCTTGCCGTTTACAAGCCATGTCTTGTAGGTGACCTCTGTCGGCGGTGTTCCCTCGACTATTTTGTCTGCCGTCGGAGGTGCTGTTACTTCATCATTGTAAACCCACACAGGGTAGAGATTGCCATCGGTACCCTTGTAAAAATAATCTGTCTTGGTATACCTTTCCATGCCCCGCCTTGAAAAGATCTCAGCTCCCATGGTATCATTTTTATCATCACCCATGAAGGCATGCTCATAGTCAAATATCTGAACAGGATTTCCTGCTCTGTCCCTGATCACGTTCCCTGCCATGAAAACATCATCGCCTGCCGGGACCGTTGCAGCAGAACCGTCCGAGTTATAAAGCGTATAGTTGGCGGTTCCAGTTGACTTTCCATCGTTCGTTGCATAGATATTGGGGCTGAGAGTATCATTTACCATGGTGACGATACCATGTACGAGCGTATCAAGCTGGATCTGAACAGTCATCACTATCGAAGGATCTATATAGCTGTTGTACTCGGCAAGCCTTTCATCATAGAGCTTCATATCCATGTTGTAGGCTGCAACAGCCGCATCCTGATCAGCATACTGTCCGCCTATTTCCTTCAGATATGCTGCGATCTCAGGCTTGCTGCCTACATTGTTGTCCACATACTTCGCAGCATGTCCGCCTCTTGCTACCATAAGACCTTTTAGTGAGCCGACATCTGTCTTGTTAGCTGAGTTGTACTCTATCGTATCACTGGCAAAGAAATCACCGCCATTCTCCCATTTTACCTTCAGAAGCGTGGAACCGGGGTTTCTATTGTCGGGATCATCGACCGGATACTCCTGACCATTTCTGTCATACCTGCCTATGGCTACGGCAGTCAGTCTGTACTGATTCGTGGTATCAAGCAGAAACTGTCCCTGCGCGAATATAGTGATCGTCCCATCCTTTTCTTCGTTCGTATCAAAATCTATTATCTTGCTGAGGTCATCAAGGAGCTTGTTCCTCTGGTCGCGGTAGTCATTGGCTGACTCCCCCGTTGCCTCGTACTTCATTATCTTTTTATTGAGATCCTTGATCTTGTATACGATGTCATTGATCTCATCGACCTCCTGCTTGATCTCAGTATCAAGCGAGGTCTGGTAATTGTTCAGATCATCCTGTAGCACCTTCGCCCTCTCGGCAAACTGTGAAGCTATGGAGATCATCTGATCCTTGTACACGATATTTCCGGGATCAGACGCAAGCGAGGATATCGCCTCCTTCAGTTCGGAGATAGCTGCCTGGAACTGCTCCCCGTTCAGCTCTCCCATCATATCCTCTATCTGGACTGCCGTTTCTTTGTTTTTATCATAAAAACCGAGCCTGCCGTTCTGCACACGGTACTGATAATCGAGGAAATCATTTCTGATCTGACGTGTCTGCTGGATGAGCGTTCCTTTTCCGGTGAGCATTTCATTGCCGCCGGCTCCCATCGATTTAACATAAAAAGCATCCGACAACAACACCTGCTGTCTGACGTATCCCTTGGTCTGGGCATTTGCCAGGTTGTGAGACGTCGTATTCAGTGACGCCTGTGCAGAGTGAAGTCCGGACACTCCCGTATAAAAGCTCGTCATCAGATTCGCCATAAAGGTTCCTCCCATCATGTATTGCGATCCTGATCACACAGTCATCTCAGCTGCCTGACCATACCGCTGCCACTTTTGTTTACTGAGTGGCGTCAAATCTCGGATGCTGTGGTGCCATCCCGTTTATCTCAGATGCATCACTGCCATAATTGCTGCTGCCTGATGTCATCTGCGCACTTCTGAGAACATTCATATTGAACTCAACCATATCCATTGACTCCACAAGAAGTTCTTTATTCTGCTCGTTTACATCTCTTAACCTGTTTACTGTTTTTTTCAGGGCATCATGGATAGATTGCAGTTTTTTCCTGTCTTCCGGCTGTTTTTTCAGCGAATCCTCTATCTCATCAAGAGTGATGGTCTTAGGATTCTTGCCAAGTACCGTGGCAATATTGTGAGCGATCTCCTCGCGCTTGGCTTCAAGAGCGGTGGTCTTGTCAACCATCTCTCTCTCCTGCTCCGTGATAGCCTGCATCTTTTCCAAATCGTTGCTGACTATGGCGCGTGTTTTTTCTTCTTCAATGGGAATAAGCTCGGCATAGAGTCTCTCCTCCTTAACGAGCGTCCCCATCAACTCTTCCATCAAACTTGCCACAGATTATCTCCCTTCAGCCGGACATATTGTCTTCTCGTTTTCCGGAGCCGGTATCATATTTCAGGCTCCGACCCGCTTCCCGTCTGACAGATCAGCAGATCCCGTATCAGCCGAGAAGCTGGGCTGCCATCTTCTCTGCTACTGCGCTAAGAGGCACATTGTAGGTTCCGTTCTCGATCTGTGACTTGATCTCAGCGACCTTGTCCTCACGAACAGGCTCCTGACCCTGGGCTGCTTTTTTGGCTACCTGATAAGCATTGCCAAAATCAGAAATCTCTACTGCATCCCTGGGTGAAGCAGATGAAGCGTATGGAGACCTTTTGGTGGCATTCGGTCCATAGACCTGATTTACTGCCATGTACGAATCAATTCTCATATTACTCAACCTCCATTCGTATGTGCTGCCCGTCCTGCCACGGGTAAACACGTCGTTTTCTCACACCGTCACTTACATCATCTTCCGGTGTTCACTATATTTATCGGACAATATCACCAAGAGTTAACCCCTGATAATAAAAAAATAAACATTGACATTTCAGATCCGGTAAAATACACTCTGCATAAACAAAATCATCAAAATTCAAGCTTCTGCTGACTGTCATCGGAATCAGCTCCGTCCCACGCAAGATCGGCATTCTGACCTCTCACGCCGCGTTTCCTGTTGCGAACTCTCCTTGCGTTCAGCGTCTGTCCTCTGTAGACAAAAGTATCTGCTGCCGGATCGACCGCGGTTCCATATACGAGCTTGTCGTCGATCGCGAGCGATATCGCCTTGACACCACGGCTCGACTTCTTGAACTCGTTGACCTCTCCCACGGGAAATCCCAATGAAAGCCCCTTGTCCGTGAGAAGTATGACCTTCTTGGTACCGGCAAGAACCTCAGAACCCGTCAGGGTCTCTATGCCAACCACATGGTCAGTTTCAGAATCAAGCTTGGTCGCAGCGATCTTTTGTCTGCCGGTCTCAAACTCGGCTCCGCTCACAAGCTTGATATAGCCGCTCTCTGTCACAAACATCAGCATTGATTCATACAGCTCCTCAAATCCGATATAGAGGATCCCGTTTTCATCATTATCCATTTTGCAGAGATTATGTATCAGCGTTCCTTTATCCTTCGGCTTGCACCTTGGGATCTTGTCCATCTTCACCTGGTACATATTTCCCCTGTCCGTGAATATACATATTTTGTCCGTATTATTTATATGCAGCTCTCTCACATACTCGGAATGAAATTCCGGCGTCTGTCTTGCAAATGCCGCTGCGTCTATGCACTTGGTATAACCGAACCTGTCAAACAGTACATACAGATCCTCTATAACGACCTTCTCTACATATGCACCTGCCTCTGTATTCATAAGCTCGGTTCTTCTCGGGATCCGGTAAAGCTTTTTATACTCTCTCAGTCTCTCTTTCATGACCTTGAAAAGCTCCTTTTTGTCGCCGAGGATCTTTCTGTATTCATCGATCTTCGACTGGAGCTCTTCGTTTTCCTCTCTGAGCTTCATTATTTCAAGACCGATCAGCCTCTGCAGAGGCATTGCGAGTATCGCATTTGTCTGTACCTCAGAAAAAAGAAGGCTTTTTGCCTGCTCCTCGGATCCCTCGTTTTTAAAGCGTATCCCCTCTGTCTCGCCTTCGATGAGACATGCTTTTGCCTGTTTCACGGAATCGGAGCCGCGCAGTATTTCTATAATAAGGTCTATGACATCCACAGCCCTGATGAGACCTTCAACGACCTCGAGTCTTTTTCTTGCCTTGTCAAGTAAAAACTCGTATTCTCTGGTATAGAGCTCCTCCTGGAAATTTACAAACGCCTCTATCATTGACTTTAGGTTGAACGTCTCCGGCTGACCGTATCCCTCACCCTCTGCCGGTCGGATCGCAAGGAGATTTACACCATAGGTGTCCTCCATCTGTGATTTTTTATACAGACCGTTCAACAGATTCTCCGCGTCTCTGTCCTTTTTTACCTCTATTACTATTCGGATACCTTCCTTGGAGGATTCATCCCTCACATCCGCTATCTCATCAAAGGTCTTGTTCTTCATGAGATCAACGAGGCTCCCGACAAGCTTCTCCTTGTTCCCTGAGACCGTATAAGGTATCTCGGTTATCACGATATTATTCTTGCCGTATTCCCCTTTTTCTATCTCCGTGCGGGCTCTGACCCTGATCTTGCCCTCTCCCGAGGTATATATCTCAGGCAACTCATCGGCGTTTACTATGATGCCTCCTGTCGGAAAGTCAGGTCCCGGACAAAGCTCCAGAAGCTTTTCTATACTTATGCCCGGTCTGTCAATGTACGCTATAGTGGCATCTATCACCTCTCCGATGTTGTGAGGCGGTATATTGGTCGCCATGCCGACTGCGATTCCGGTCGTTCCGTTGATAAGGAGATTTGGCAATTCCGCGGGGAGCACTACAGGCTCTGACTCCGTATCATCAAAGTTTGGAACAAAGTCAACGAGACCTTTTTCGAGATTTTCAAGCATTGACATTGCTGCCGGCGAGAGCTTTGCCTCCGTATATCGCATAGCTGCCGCTGAATCCCCGTCAATGGAGCCGAAGTTTCCATGACCGTCTACCAAAGGCGCATTGAGTGAATAGTCCTCCGTCATATGTACCAGAGCGTCATAGATCGAGCTGTCACCGTGAGGATGGTACTTACCCATCGTATCTCCTACTATACGGGCGCTCTTTCTGTATGGTCCGTCAGGAGCGAGCCCGAGCTGGTGCATGGCATAGAGGATCCTCCTCTGAACAGGCTTCAGTCCGTCCCTCACATCAGGCAGAGCCCTTGCAACTATGACACTCACGGCATAGTCGCGGTAACTCGTCTTCATCTCCTCAGCAAAATCAAGCTGTATTATATTGTCTTCAACTGCTTTTTTTGGCATTTTCTCATACCCCCATCACACATCCAGTACTGCGTATTTGGCCTCCTGCATGATAAACTCACGCCTCGGCGGGACATTTGAACCCATCAGGATATCCGTGATCTCATCCGCCTCGACCGTATCTGATATCGATACCTGTGCGAGGACTCTCTGCTCGGGATCAAGCATTGTCTCCCAAAGCTGTTCATCGTCCATCTCCCCAAGTCCCTTGTAGCGTTGGAGTTCTTTGATCTTGATACCCTTTTTTCTGAACTTTTCAAGCTCAAAATCATTAAACAGATATTCATTCACTCTCTGTTTCTTTTTCCCCGAGGTGTCATCATACGAGACTCTGTAGAGCGGCGGAAGTCCCCTGTAGACCTTGCCCTGATATATGAGCTCCGGCATGAACCTGTAGAAAAATGTCAGCAGCAGTGTCGATATATGGGCTCCGTCCACATCGGCATCGGTAAGAATAATGATCTTATCATATCTTAGCTTGGTGATATCAAATTCTTCTCCTATCCCGCATCCAAATGCCGAGATCATCGTTTTTATCTCATTATTCACCAATATTTTCTCCAAAGGCGCCTTCTCAACGTTAAGTATCTTTCCACGGAGCGGCAAAACTGCTTGAGTCCTACGATTTCTGGCAGTTTTCACCGTACCGCCTGCTGAATCACCCTCAACAATATAAATCTCACATTCTTCCGATTTTTTGGATGAACATGCTGCAAGCTTCGACTTGGTATCAACGTCGTTAAGCTGCTTCATTATACTTTTTCTCGCCTTATCACCGGCTGTTCTGGCTTTGAATGATTTGTGGATGTTCTCCAGAATTCTCTTCAAAACCTCCACATTTTTATCAAAATACAACTGTGCCTCAACTCCCATGACCTCATCAACAGCAGTCTTGGCATCTGTGTTTCCAAGCTTATTCTTGGTCTGGGATTCAAACTGCGGATCGGGATGCTTGATAGAGACAATCGCCACTATTCCGTTTCTGATATCCTTGCCATCAAAGTTATCGTCCTTGCCTTTGAGGAACCCGAGTTCCCTTGCATACTGATTCATAATGCGAGTGAGAGCAGTCTTGAAGCCGGTAACAAGCGTCCCTCCGTCAGCGAGATTGATACGGTTGCAGTATGAATTGATCTGCTCGGTATACTCCGACGTGTATTGAAACGCGATCTCCACCTCGATATCTCCGCTCTTTCCTTCTATATATATGACCTCCGGATGGAGCTTTGGCACGTCCCTTGTTATATATTTTACATAGCTTTGTATCCCGAACTCCTCATAAAACTCCTGTGAATCTCCAGTCCTCTCGTCCTTGTATATGATCCTAAGCCCCTTGTTCAGATAGGCGATCTCCTTTAATTTCTTTTTGATAGTGTCTGACTTGAACTCTACCGTCTCAAATATCTCATCGTCAGGATAGAAGGTGACCTTGGTCCCCGTATTGCTCTTCAGGCAATGCCCAACCTCGGGGAGCTTGTTTCCTTTTTCAAGCTTGGTAACAGGCTTGCCGCCATCCCTGTACTCATCCACATAGACGCGTCCATCCCTGCGGACCTCAACGGTAAGTCTCTTGGATAAAGCATTCACAACGGATGCGCCTACTCCGTGCAGACCTCCCGAGACCTTGTAAACATCACTCGAAAACTTTCCGCCGGCGTGAAGGATAGTGTACACTACCCTGACTGTCGGGATCTTCTGTGTGGGGTGGATATCTACAGGCACACCCCTCCCGTTATCCTCGATCGTAACACCTCCGTCCCTGTGAAGTGTTAAATGCAGCTCATCACAAAAGCCTGCAAGATGCTCATCTATTCCATTGTCAAGGATCTCCCAGATCATATGATGGAGTCCTCTTGTACCCGTACTTCCGATGTACATGCCGGGGCGCTTTCTGACAGCCTCCAGCCCTTCGAGTACGACTATGTCCTTGCCGCTGTAATCACTCATAATAATAATCCTTTCAAAACACATCATATTGTATATATATCTCTGAACGCATACATCATTTATTCTATGCCATAACTTGTGATTCGTCAAGGTTTTTTTGTTGACAAGTCAGAACATATGTGCTACACTTCATGATACTGACCAATCATCTTTTTAGGAGAGAAAAATGAAAAAAACAACAATTTTAACCAAAGATCAGGTAACTGAGATCGAAAAGACCTACCCGACTCCCTTCCACATCTATGATGAAAAGGGCATCCGTGAGAACGCAAGATCGCTTATGCAGGCTTTTTCATGGAATCCGGGTTTTCGTGAGTATTTTGCGGTAAAAGCAAATCCCAATCCGTTCATATTAAACATATTAAAGGAGGAGGGCTGCGGCGTTGACTGCTCCTCCCTCACCGAGCTTATGTTATCAGAGGCGGTCGGATTTGGCGGCTCTGATATCATGTTTTCATCAAATGTAACACCTGTAGAGGAATACAAAAAGGCGTATGATCTCAGTGCGTATATCAATCTTGATGATGTGACGCATGTGGATTTTCTAAACAGCCATGTCGGGGTACCGGAGTCAATTTTTTGCCGTTACAATCCCGGCGGGACATTTGAGATGGGAAACGGAGTCATGGACACCCCCGGTGAAGCCAAATACGGTATGACAAAGGCTCAGATAACAGACGCCTTTACTGAGCTGAAAAAACTCGGTGCAAAGAAATTCGGTATCCACTCTTTCCTTGCAAGCAATACCGTGACCAACGAGTATTATCCGAAGCTTGCAGGTATCCTGTTTGAACTTGCAGTGGAATTATCAGAAAAAACAGGTGTAGAGATCGACTATATCAATCTGTCCGGCGGCGTTGGGATCGCCTACAGACCTGATGAGACGCCCAACGATATAGCCGTGATAGGCGACGGCGTTCGTCAGAAATTCGAGGAGATTCTGGTGCCTGCGGGACTTGGAAACGTTTCTGTTTTTACAGAACTCGGTCGTTATATGCTGGCTCCATACGGTCAGCTTGTGACCAAATGCATACACCAGAAACACATATACAAAGAATACATAGGTGTCAATACCTGTGCGGTCGATCTGATGCGCCCCGCTATGTATGGCGCATACCATCACATCACCGTGCTTGGCAAGGAGGATGCTCCATGCGACCATACCTATGATGTTACGGGATCTCTTTGCGAGAACAACGACAAGTTCGCTGTTGACAGGTCTCTTCCCGAGACAGCCGTCGGCGATTATCTTGTGATCCATGATACCGGCGGACACGGCTACTCCATGGGCTACAACTACAACGGAAAGCTAAAAAGCCCCGAGCTTCTTCTCAGAGAGGACGGCAGTGTCGAGATGATCCGCCGCGGTGAGACGCCAAGAGACTATTTCTCTACACTTGACTTCACGGAGTATTATGAC
>JAGBOK010000128.1 GCA_017633905.1 Eubacterium sp.
CATAAAGGACCTTACAAAGAAAACAGCTCTCCCTCTTACATCCTATTTTCTGTCGAATTGTCAGATTAAAAAAATGCTAAGTCACAGGTTTTAATCTGTGGCTTAGCACTATATTTTTCTTCTCAACCCCGAAAGTCAGGTATTATACAACATTTTTTGCAAAAAAACAAGTGTAAATTTTAATTAAACCTTACAGCAAAGCTTACAGTTCCTCATGCGCGGCTTTTACGACCTTTACAACCATATCCTCCGTGATGAGGCTCTCCTTTTTTTCAGCTCCGCAGCCTGCAAACAACAGGTATTCGATATTTCCCTCCGGTCCCTTGATCGGAGAAAAATCAAGCCCGAGCGGAACGATATCCGCATCCTCCGCATATCCCAGAACTTTTTTTATCACTTCAACATGAATATCCGGGTCTCTTACCACACCCTTTTTTCCTACCTGATCTCTCCCCGCCTCAAACTGCGGTTTGATGAGAGCCACCATCCTTGCCCCGGGCTTCATGATGGGTCTGACGGCTCCCAACACCTTTTCAAGAGAAATAAAGGCAACATCGATCGATACAAAATCAACACTCTCCCCTATGTCATCAGGCGTTACATATCTGATGTTGGTCTGTTCCATGACAATGACTCTCTCATCCTGTCTAAGCTTCCACGCAAGCTGGTTTGTCCCGACATCTACCGCATAGACCCTGCTGGCTCCGTTTTGCAGCATACAGTCAGTGAAACCGCCCGTAGATGAGCCTACATCCATACATACGCAGTCATTTAACTGCATATTCCCTGCCTCACCGCTCTCATCCGCTCCATCAGATATATATATATCATCACCCCATAGTTCAAACACCCTCAGCGCCTTTTCAAGCTTAAAACCGCCCCTGCTCACATACGGCAGCTTTTTTCCTTTTATTTCAATATGAACATCCTCTTGAAAGCACGCTCCTGCCTTGTCCTCCCTCTGACCGTCGACAAAAACCTCTCCTGCCATAATAACAGCCTTTGCCTGTGTTCTCGACTCTGTGAGTCCTCTATTTACAAGCATTACATCAAGTCTTTCCTTCATATCTGCTTTACTCCCGCTTATGCGTTCCTGCACCTGATATATTCCTGTCTTATCCTCTCGCTGACACTGAGCTTGTCAAGTCCGTATATCTCATAGAGCTCATCAGGACTCCCGTGCGGTATGAATTCATCCGGAAGAGATATGGGAAGAAAACCCCTTACGCTGATATTTTCACGTCTGAGAAACGCTCCCGCTCTTTCTCCGAAGCCTCCCGCACTTACGTTGTCCTCCATGGTCACGACAAGCTTGTGCTTTTTTGAAAGCTCCCGCACCAGTTCTTCATCAAACGGCTTTACAAAGCGCATATTGACAACACTGACCCTGATCATCTCATCCTTTAGGATATCACATACTGACAGCGCGGTCTTTACCATGTCTCCTACGGCAAAAATGACGACCTCACGCCCTTTTGTCAAAACCTCTGCCCTTCCGCGTTCAAACTCAGGTCTGTTGCCGCTCCATTGTTTTTCCGTGCGCTTTTTTTCATCACCATCAGAATGCAGTAGCTCTCTATATTCATCGAGGAAAAAAGCCCCGCCCCTCGGATATCTGATCGCCACAGGACCATCCGTATAGCTATAGGCATAGTCAAGCGCCAAGACAAGCTCATCACCATCCATGGGCGATATTACGGTCATACCCGGCATCGGAAGAAGATATGAAAGATCAAATATTCCCTGATGCGTCCTGCCGTCATGCCCCACTATCCCGCTTCTGTCAATAGCAAATATAACGGGATATGATGAGATGCAGACATCGTGAAGGATCTGGTCATACGCCCTTTGTAAAAAAGTGGAGTATATGGATACTATGGGTCTTAGTCCTCCTGCTGCCATCCCCGCGGCAAATGTCACCGCATGCTCCTCGGCTATTCCTACATCAAAGGCTCTGTCCGGAAAGTCTTTGGCAAATTCCGTTACACCTGTGCCATCCGGCATGGCAGCGCAGACTGATACGATCTCCTCATGCTCCTCACCGATATCTTTTAGCCAGCCACCGAAAATATCGGTATAGGTGAGACAGTCGTCATCTGCAAGCGGCTCTCCCGTCTCTATATCAAATGCCCCGATACCGTGAAAAAGATCGGGCTTTTCCTCTGCCGGTCTGTAGCCCTTGCCTTTTTTCGTGACAACGTGAACCATCACGGTTTCATTTTTCATCGATGCCGCCGCTTCAAAAGCCTCCTTCATGGCAGCTATATCGTGTCCGTTGATAGGGCCTATATAGGTAAGTCCCATATCTTCAAAGAGCATCCCCGGCAACAGAAGATGCTTAAGTGAATCCTTGGCTTTTCTTATCTTGTCCGCAAGAGGGACTCCTACTGTAGGAACCTTTTCTATAGTCTCTTCTACACGAAGCTTTAAGTCTCTGTATCTTGAATCCGCTCTTATATTTCCGAGGTAATTAGACATCCCACCGACATTTTTTGCAATTGACATCTTGTTGTCGTTTAGGACTATGACCATAGAGGTTTTGGTCTCTACGGCATTGTTCATTGCCTCGTATGCCATACCGCCCGAGAGCGCTCCGTCTCCTATCACGGCAAATACCTTTTCATCTCCCCCGTTTAGATCTCTCGCCTTTGCGAGACCTAAAGCCGCAGATATCGAGGTCGATGAATGTCCCACCGAGAAAGCATCCGAGTCCGACTCACTCACATCAGGAAATCCGTTCAGTCCGCCGTACTGGCGAAGAGTCGGCATATCCTCCATTCTTCCGGTGAGTATCTTGTGAACATAGGACTGATGTCCGACATCCCACACGAGCTTGTCCTCCGGAAAATCAAGCACGAGATGAAGCGCCATGGTAAGCTCTACCACTCCCAGACTCGCAGAGAGATGACCTCCCGTCTCACTCACCGTATCAACAAGCTTTCTTCTTATCTCCCTGGCTAACTGTCTGTAATCCGAAGGGTCGATATGTTTGATGTCATTTGCTTTATTTATCTCTGATAATATACGCTTCAATTATATCACCTATATTTCTGAATATCAGTGTTTTTCATATATCCATCTGAACTCTGTTCCGGCATAACATAAACTCATGCTAAAACATCAGAATCCAAGAACATCAACAAGCATTCCAAACAGCACACCCATCACATACAGATAACCGATGATCCCGATATTTTGTTTAACATGCCTGCGGTTCAGTCTGCAAAGAACCAGTATTCCCACTCCTGCTCCGACAAGGAGTCCCGACATCATCGGACCTGCTCCTATCACACCTTCAAGATAGAGCTCCGTGATCACAACGGATGCAGCGCAGTTAGGGATCAGCCCTATGAGACCGGCGATCAGCTCTCCCACAAAGGGAACACCGGTGATAAACGATGCAATGGTTTCCTCGCCTATCCACTCGACAATGCCGCCTATGATCACTCCAAACAGAAAAATAAATAAAACTATCTGTATGGTATGGATGATGGCGGACTTTAAAATAGAGCCCTCCTCACAGTGACAGTGTTCGCCCTCACATACATCATTTACCGTATGCGTACTTGTTATATTTTTATATCTGAGGGGTCTTTTCATCATCCCGTGATATATCGCATCGAGAATAAAGCCCGCAATGATCCCGAACAATGCCTTGACCGCAAGTATCTTTAATATGTTTCCTATCGGAGCCGCCTCAGACAGGAGTATCGGAAGCATCTCATCGGATGTGGACAGAAAAACTGCCACAAGCGTCCCCGCAGTGATCACTCCACCGGAATAAAGGCTTGATGCAGCAGCGGAAAAACCACACTGCGGTACCACACCGAGCACCCCTCCGAGCAGGGGACCGAGCCTGCCTGCCTTCATGATGGCAGACTGCGTCTTTACCTCTGTTCTGTGCTCAAACCACTCCATTGCCAGATATGTAACAAACAAAAAAGGTATAAGCTTGACCGTATCTAATCCGGCATCAATTATAACATCTAAAATAATATCTAACATTTTTATTCTATCTCTATTTAGCTGACTCAAACGGTGTGACCACCCAGGTCATATCCTGTAACCAGGTATTACCACTGCGGCGACGGACATTTAATGAATTTATGCTCACTGCGTATACGCTCTTTACTCCGTCCTCTCCCGTGCTCTCAGCCAGGCTCCCCACATCACTGATCACATACTGCTTGCCGCCATCATCTCCAAGATACATCGTGATATGTCCCGGAAACATCAAAAGCGAACCGGGTGTTGCCTTGCTTATGGCTTTTTTCTTGTCTGCCTCCGTCATGGCTGAAAGGTCAGTGCGAAGACACGGCATTGCAGTTTGCCAACTGGTATTTCTTGCGATCTCAAGACCGAATATCCTGTAAATATTTCTCGTATAGAGTGAACAGTCCATGGCACCGAGCATACCGCCCCATCCATATCGGTCGCCGAGGCAGTTAAATGCTGCCGTGATCAGATTCCTGACAGTCATCTCGGGGAATCCGATGCTTACATTTTGATTTGATGCGATCATCGCGATCTGACGAACCATCTTTCCATCCGTTCCTCTCACGGGGATATAAACCGAATAGCTGTACCACGGATAACGTTCTGCAACACCTGTAAGAGCGCTCTTTGGAACCAACGGAAGTATCGTGCCAAAATAAAGATCAAGTCCGGATGTTGACGGTATGAAATCGGACTTCTCAAGCTGAACATGTGATCCGGTCACAATGAGCACATCGTCTTTGCCGAAAAGATCCCACTGTGCTTTCCACTCCTCCTTGGAATCACAGATGGCTATATTTTCAGAAAGCACCCAGCCGTTACAGTTAAGAGTATATACATATGTAAACTTTCCGTCTGCAGTCGTGATACCGGTTATAACCGGCTCATTTACATTGAGGGCAGAATTGATAAATTCCGAATCCGGATCCGTGGCTGACCATCCTACGGTATCTGCCGTAGGAGCCATGCCTACATCGGCACGGCGCACACAGATCCCATACTTTTTGGTGTCCGCCGCGCTTGTCACGGCATTATCAATATTTGCCTTCATCTCGGCAAACCACGCATCAATGGCGGCAGTATCAAGAGCCTTTCCGTCACGGTAGATAGTAGTGCGTGTTCCGATCCTGTCACCACGCACCTCACTCATAAGAGCTTTTGACAGGGATGCCTTGGAGTCGTCGCTATTGTATGAAAGATTCATATTTACAAGATCGTTCATATGGGTCGCGGCTTCTTTTATATTCAGCTCATTCTGCCTGATAATATCATCACGATCCATCAAAACGGCATCATGATCCTTGACCTTATTATACCAGTATGCAGGTGATGTCATTTTTTTACTAACCTCACTTTGAAATAACTGATTTCCCTCTGCTGCCGGTGCCTTGGTCGGCTCCACATAAGTGACCTTTGGAGACTTCACTGTTACACTGCAGGTATATTTCCTGCCGGAAAGCCTTGCTGATATTTTCGCCTTCCCGACCTTTTTTGCAGTTATCTTTCCTTTTTTTGTTACGGATACCACAGCCTTTTTTGAACTCTTCCATTTTATGGATCTTTTCTGTGATGCTGTAGTGTTGTTCAAAACCAATGTCTCTGAATCACCCGGATACAGAGTGGTCTGTGTCCTCGAGATCGCAATGCCTGCTGCCGCGCTGGCAGCTGCCCCGTTATCCGTAAACACCGTGAGCGCAAGCACCATAACAAAAACCGGTATTATCACCTTTGCCTGTCTGTTTTTAACATTCATTTTTTTCTCCTTTCCGGTATGTTATTAATGAAACGCTGATCATAGCGTTTTCCAATGTAATTTTCTTAGCATCGTCAACTGTTTCTGTCAACCATTTTCAAAAAAAGACCTCTTAGAAATTCCAATGTCCTCTCACTGATCGTATCAGGCTTTAGCTTCGTCAGACACTCCAGGGCACTGTCGGTATATGCCTTTACCGCCTGTTCGCTTTTTTCAAGTCCATAAATACTGACATATGTGGTCTTGCCCTGTTCCTCGTCACTGTGAACAGGCTTGCCGAGAGTCTTTTCATCACCGGTGATATCAAGGATATCATCCCGTATCTGAAATGCCATTCCGATGTCATTTCCTGCCTTTTTGACGGCTTTTATACTTTGATCATCCGCCCCTGCAAGCACAGCACCGCAGACAAACGCCGTACTGATGAGAGCACAGGTCTTGCCCTCATACATGAAAAGAAGCTTTTTTTCGTCATTTTCTTTTGTCGAAATATTGCCGGAGTTTTCTATATCTACCACCTGTCCGCCGATCATTCCGGAGGCTCCCGCGGCGTGAACAAGATCACAAAACGCCGCCGATATTCTTCTCATCAGCTCCGCCCTGCTGGGATTTTCTCCATGTAAACCGCTGTTTTGTTCTGCCATCAGGATCTGATCTGCTGCACTGCATATATTATTCTGAGTGCTCTCGTCTATAGCCTGAATCTCTTCCATAGCTTCGGCTATCTGCTCAAACGCTCCGTTTAGAAGGGCATCTCCCGCAAGTATTCCCATCGCCTCACCGAATTTTTTGTGAGTGGAGGGCATGCCTCTTCGCATGTCATCATCATCCATGGCCGGAAGATCATCATGCACCAAAGAATACGAATGTATCATCTCTATCGCGGTCATAAAGCGGTGCAGACAGCGTATCAGATGACGGTCTGTACTTCCTCCAAACAAATAGAAAAACTCCCTCATAAGAAGGGGTCTGAGTCTCTTGCCTCCGGCTCTGACACTGTAGTTCATAGCCTCATAAACTGTCTTTTGATGACCTGACTCCTCCGGGAGAAAGCTCTCTATTATATCATTTACTTCCTTTTGCTTTTTTTCAAGCAATCCATCAATATCCACGATACCTCCCATATTTACGTCCTATACAATTCGTCGTCGCCTAAACTCGACCACGGAAAACAGGTTTTCCGTCTCACAAAAGTTTTCTGTCTCACTTATCCGTGCATCTGTCTGTAAATCTGCTCTATCTCTTCTTCATCTATCTTCTCATCAAGAAAAATTTCGACAGCATACTTTGCCTGTGCTATTAGCATTTCAAGTCCTGTTACTGCCTTCATTCCGTTCGCTGCCGCCATCTCACACAGCTTCGTAACTTCGGGATTGTAGATCAGATCGACCACAGCCCCACAGCTTTTAAATCTCCCCGGATCAAGAGGTGAAGAGTCTGTATCCGGATACATTCCGACAGGTGATGTATTGACAATAACATCAATATCCTGACAATAATCATCCAATACGTCATAAGTAATAAAACTCACACATGTATCAGTTGATCCCATGCTTTCCCGTGAAGCTGTAAAAGCACCGGTATCATCACCGGTATGAGAAGCTGCGTATGGAATGTCTGCCATCATCTCATCTTCCGAGACCTTACGCCTCATGAGTATGACCGTCCGCGCTGCGCCCTCATCTCTCAAACACGCCTTGACAGCCGCCGCTGCTCCGCCGTTTCCGATGATAAGGATATTCCTTCCTTTTACTTCTATGTCGTGTTTTTTAAGCATATAGAGAAAACCGCCGTAGTCGGTATTGTAACCGTACAGCTCACCGCCACGGTTTACTATCGTATTGACGGCTCCCACCTGAAAAGCTCTGTCATCCATTTGCTTCAGATACGGAATGACCTTTTTTTTGTATGGAATGGTAACATTGATCGCCTTGAATTCCCTTTTTTCCATAAAGGGGGCAAATTCATCCTCAGAAAGCGGCATCAGCTCATAGCTGTAACCGGCAAGCTTCTCATGAATCTCCTTGGAGTAGCTGTGACCCAATCTCCCACCGATCAGTCCATAGTCCATTATTTATCTCCTGTACTGCTGATAGTGTCCAAGACACCGTTGACAAAGGCATAACCCTTCTCCTGTCCGTATTCCCTGGCGAGCTCCACCGCCTCATCGATGGCGACCTTGACCGGAACCTCAGCATCATCAGCATATATGATCTCGTAGACACCGAGTCTCAGGATCGCAAGCTCCGCCTTGGCGATCCTGTTTAGCTTCCAGCTCTTTGAAGCTGCCTCGATCTTCCCATCTATCTCCGGAAGAAGCGGGATTATCCTTGCCATCTCGGACTCGATATAGAGCCTGTCATAGTCTTCAAGCTCTTCTTCCTTTTTTTCCTCATCAAGAAAAATATCCTGCTGCTCCTCATACCTCTCATCAGGATAGAAATCCTTCTGATAGAGCAAAAGAAACAAGCAGGTTCTGATCTCATGTCTATTTAACTTCATTCTTATAAATCCTTTGGCGATTTATTGTCTGTACCGGAACATACTGAAATGAATTTCCAAAACCCGGTATATCGTTCCCCGTATCAGTCCTTCGGAAGCTCAACGCCGGCGATATTTACGTTCACGCGGTTCACCTTGAGTCCTGTCATCTCGTTGATCGACTGAGCGATACGATCCTGTACCTTGGCGCTGGTCTCAGGAATGCTGTATCCGTACTTCATGGTGATCTCGATATCTACCTCTGCCTCGTTATCATCCACCGTTACCTTGATCCCCTTGGTATTTTTCTTGGAGCCAAAGCGTCCGACAAGCTCATTCTTGATGTTTCCGCTCATAGTGATAACGCCCTCTATCTCACTTGCCGAGATGGACGCGATCGCCGCAACTACTTCATTTGCTATCTGGATCTCACCGATTCCCTCTTCTCTTTCGTTCTCCATGTCTATCCTCCCAAAGACCGCCGTATGCCGGCGGTATAATTACAAATGGCTGGATATGCCAAAACACAAAATCAATTATATCACACCATTCAACGATTGGCAAGTTCATTTTTTCAGATTTTGGGTTTTATGCAGGTAACATGAGCAGAATATCTCTTTTCCTCTTTTCTATCATTTTATCCGAATATGGTGTACTATTAAACCTCTGACAAACGATAAACGGCTTCTCTATTATATGATTCGGAACGTGACCGCCGCTCCGACCGTTTTGCTCTCAAACTCCGATGTGCCGGACGCCTTGACGTACACATAGACCTTGTAGGTACCTTTTTTCAGCCCCTTTTTGATCGTGATCG
>JAGBOK010000129.1 GCA_017633905.1 Eubacterium sp.
GAAACCGTTTGTTTGAGCACAATTTTGAAGAGGATACAGCGCATATATGAAAGTAAGACGAAGTCTTACGAATAACATATATGCGCTGCATCGTCGCACAAAATGTGCGAGTTTGGTTTCCGATGCTCTGAGGTATCAGGATCCGCTGCTGATCAACCGTCGTTCGTGCGTTCACGGGGCAAGTCAGTAATTATGCTCGTCATGTTACTCAGATAAACCATTATTTTCTATGACCGTCACTTGGCTGCGGCTCGTCCCTTGACTGCCATGACCACTGACTGGATAATGAGGAACAGACACAGCATACCTGCCGTTGTGATACCTGTCCACCATGCCTCGCCAAGACCTGCCGAAGCAACGATATTCTTGATGGTTCCAAGAGAAAGGACACCAAACAGTGTACCCAGAATGTTGCCCACACCACCGGTAAGCATCGTACCGCCTATGATAGAGCATGCGATCGCATCCATCTCCATACCTGTCGCATGCGAGGGAGAACCCGATCCTACATGGACGAAATAAACAAATCCCCCGATACCCGCAAGCACGGAACAGATGACGTGACTTAGGAACCTTGTCTTTTTTACATTGATACCTAACATAAGAGCCGAATTGGCATTGCCGCCGACCGCATAGAAATTCCTTCCAAGCCTGCTCCATCTGAGCAATATGAACATCAATACAACTAAAACGATTGCAACTATAACTCCGACCTCAACATAAGCATCGATGTAGAAGCCCTTTCTGTTGGTACGTCCAAGGAAAGGAACTATTATATGTGTATCCTTTAGATTCATAAACCCTTCATGAGCAACATTGAACGGCTCGGAATTAACTATGGTCGTCATACCTCTTGCAAAAAACATCCCGGCGAGCGACACGATGAACGGCTGTATATCAAGATAAGCAACCAAAAAGCCCTGCACCAGTCCGAACAAAAGTCCTATACCGATCGCAAGAAGGAGCGATACCACAAGATTTCCTCCCGCTTTATCAAGATAAACAGCACAGCTCATGGATACAAGTGCTGCCACACCGCCGATAGAAATATCTATACCACCGGTAATCATAACGACCGACATTCCAAGAGACCCTATGATAAGAGCCGCATTGTCATTCAAAATGTTAAAAAATGTCTGGGCTGAGAGAAAACCTCCACCCTGAAATACTATCGCGCCCACATACATAAGCACGAAAATAACCACCGTAATAGTAAACAGGAGGTTTGACTCATTCATCCTGCCGATCTTTGTGAAAAAGCCCGGAGATTGCGCTTTTGTTTCCATATCATCCAACCTCCTTTACTGCCATTCTTTTTTTCCTGAGATCTGCTATCTTGTCTCTCACTATCGGAGCGCTCATAACAACCAAAATGATGACCACGACTGCCTTGTATGCGGGAAGTGCTGTCGCCGGCACATGGAAGCCGTACAAAGTGGTCGTCAAAAACTGAATAACATATGCTCCGAGAATCGATGAGCCCATATTGAACTTGCCGCCTCCCAAAGCATTTCCTCCGAGAGCGACTGCCAGGATAGCATCCATCTCTATATCCTTTGCCAGCACCGAGTAGTTGATGCTTGCTATACGGCTCACCTTGATAAAACCGGCAACAGCCACGCATATACCAAGTATTACAAATGTTATGAACTTAATATACTGAGGGTTGAGACCGTTAAGCCTTGATGATGAAGCGTTGATACCTACAGACTGGACATAGAGCCTCAGGTTGGTAAACTTCATGAACAAAAACATCACAAGCACACATGCCATCGCAATGATAAACGGAGTCGGAAGCGGAATTCCCGGGATATAATTTCCGAATATCTTGAATGTGGGATCGTTGACCTGCGGAAGTGTTCCTCCATTGATCCATGAAGCGATCGAACGTCCTCCGGTAAACAGGATCAGTGTTGCTACCATCGGCGGGATCTTGAAGATCGCAACAAGTATCCCGTTGAATGCGCCAAACAGCATTGACACGAGCACTGCTACCAAAAATGCAACGATGATCGGTGTCTGCATAACATCATAATTCGGATTGTCCGGATTGCCGCACAGCATGCGAAGCGTTACGGAGCCGGCGATCGCCATGGTAGCTCCCACGGAGATATCCTGTCCTCCCGAGGCTGCGGTGACAAGTGTCATTCCGATAGCAAGTATCGCAACCTCTGATCCGGAATCAAGAATAGACATCAGGTTTCCTGTCAGCACCGGATCTCCCGCACTGTTTTGTCCGAGTGTCAGAGCGAAAAATCCGGGATCATGGATCAGATTGATAATGACCAGGATGAGCAGCGCTGCTATCGGTATAAATATCTGGTTTCCTGTTAATTTTTTAACAAAACTCATGATTTTGCTTCACCTCCTGCTATTGCGCTCATGATACCGCTCTGTGTAAGCTCATCGCCGGTCAGCTCTCCTACCTGCTTGCCATCACGCATAACGATAAGCCTTGAACAGGTTCTTAACATCTCATCTGTCTCAGAGGAAATAAATGTAATACTCATCCCCTCTGACGCAAGCTTTAGAACAAGCTTCTGAATATCTACCTTGGTTCCTACATCTATACCTCTTGTAGGCTCATCAAGTATCAGATACTCGGGATGTGTGAGAAGCCATCTTCCCAGGATGACCTTTTGCTGGTTTCCTCCCGAAAGCGACTTGATCGGTGTATCAGCAGATGCCGTCTTGATATCAAGAAGCTTGATGTATTCCTCGGCAAACGCCTGTGCCTGTGACTTTGAAAACGGCTTAAAAAATCCCTTCATGACCTGCAGTGCGAGGATGATATTGTCCCTGACAGACAGATCTCCAACTATCCCGTCGACCTTTCTGTCCTCAGGCAGATATGCAATGCCGTTTTTCATCGCCTGTATCGGACTTTTTATCTTGACCTCTTTCCCGTTTTTCCTGACAGTACCTGCGAGCACACGATCAGCCCCAAATACAGCCCTCACGCTCTCGCTTCGTCCGGAGCCGAGCAGCCCGGTAAATCCGTTGACCTCGCCCTTTTTAATATGAAAATCAAATGGACGGATACCGGAATTGCTGGTAAGCTCCTTTGCTTCATACACGATCTGGTCGGCATCAGCGCCGTCATAGGTCTTGGCTTCACCCTTGATGTCAGCCATATCATCCATCTCCTTGCCAAGCATCTTGGCAACAAGCTGAACTCTCGGAAGATCATCTATCACATACTCTCCTACAAGTTGTCCGTCACGAAGTACCGTGATCTTGTCACAGACCTCGTACACCTGCTCCAGGAAATGTGTTACAAATATTATTCCAACCCCTTTTTCCCTTAGATTTCTCATTAGTACAAAAAGCTTCTCGACCTCGCCCTCATCAAGAGATGAAGTCGGCTCATCGAGTATCAGCACCTTGCAATCCATGTCAACGGCTCTTGCGATCGCAACCATCTGCTGAACCGCAAGAGAGCATGATCCCAGCTGCCCGGTAGCTCTTGCCGGAATATCAAGCTCTTTTAAGATCTTGTCTGCATCCTTGTTTCTCTGCTTCCAGTTGACCTTTACTCCCTTGTCACGACCGATATACATATTCTCCGCCACGGAAAGATTGGGACACAGAGTGATCTCCTGATAAACCGTACTGATGCCTACATTCTGGGCATCCTGCGGCGAGTGGATCTGGGCTTCCCCTTCCACACCGTCAAGAGTGATGGTGCCCGCATCCTTCCCATATACACCGGTCAGCACCTTGATCAGAGTGGATTTGCCGGCTCCGTTCTCACCCATGAGAGCATGTATCTCGCCCTTGCACAAATTAAAATCTACGTTTTGAAGAGCCTTAACACCCGGAAAGCTTTTATAGATGCCTCTCATCTCCAACACATGATTATCCTTCACGTTCTTACCACCTCACTTATCAAAAAGGGGCACAGCGCATACACTGCGCTGCGCCCCTGCATTGTTTCAAATAATAACCTTGGGATCAGATACCGTAGGTATCAACATCCTCCTGAGTGATGGTCTCTGCATCGAAGCCCTTCTCATCCATGATGATAGTCTTCTCTGCGATCGTCTCACCTGCCTCAAGCTTTTTGATTACATCGTCAATGTAGGAAGACTGGAACGGATTGCACTGTCCGTCGTAGTTCCAGATTTTGTTAAGAAGCTCCTCAAGAGCCCATTTGTTGCAGTCAAAGCCCATTACGATAACGTCCTTGCCTACACCGTGAGAGATGTATGCTTTGTCAAGAGCTGCAACAGCGCCCTTTGCCATATCGTCATTCTCTGCATAGATAACGTTGAAGCTTGTTCCGGCATCGATAACAGACTGAACGATCTGCTGAGCCTTCTCTGCATTCCACTCTGCTGTCTGCTGCTCTACGATGTTCCAACCCTCAGCCTTCTTTGCATCAAGAGCTCCTGAACGTCCTTTCTGAGCTGCAGAACCCATAACACCCTGGATATGGATAATGTTGTACTCGCTTAAGTTCTGTCCTGCCAGCCAGTCAACTGCAGTCTGTCCTTCCTTCTCCATGTCAGATACGATCGAAGCCTCATACAGAGAGGGATCTGCATCGATGGTACGGTCGAAAAGAATAACCTTGGTTCCTGCGTCCTGTGCCTGCTTCAGAACTGAATCCCAACCTGCTGTATCAGCTGCGGAGAGAAGAAGATAATCAACTCCGTCCTCGATGAACTTTTTAGCTGATGCCTGCTGCTCATCGTTCTTAAGGCTGTAAGCGAATGATGCTTCGTAACCATTCTCTTTTGTGAACTTAGCCTGAAGATCCTTGTCATTGGCTGTACGATAACCGGACTCGTTCGGATCGTTGTTGATGATTCCGACCTTGATCAGTTCACCTGATGATGAACCACCGTCATCAGCAGTTGTCTCACTGCTTGAAGTATCAGTTGATCCTGAGCTGCTTGAGCTGTCAGTTGATCCTGAGTTGCCGCCGCATGCGGTAAGCGCAAACGCCATTACCATTACCATGAGAGCTGCCAACAGTTTCTTTTTCATAATATAAACCTCCTTTTTTTTGGACCGTGCATACGGTCCGTATGTACTCACCGGACGATCCGGATGAGTAATCTCTTGTTTAGTATAGGTATATGATACCCCACTATATTGTAAACTTCCATGATTATTATCACACAAATGGTATATTTTTTTCACAAACCTGACACACTTGGTTAGATTTTTTCTGATGGAGGTTGACTTTTTTCCCATTTCTGCCATATACGACTATAGCGTATATACCGAGTGGTATGCATTTTCACGCTTCGTCCGGATTATTAGCCTGTCACTTATATGGCAGCCTGATCGCCGCACAGGTTCCGACCCCCTCCTCACTCTCCATCACTATCCCGTAACGATCTCCAAAATACAGTCTGATCCTCTCATTGACATTGTATAGTCCATACACGCCCTTTGCTCCGGGTGTCTGTTCATTTATCCCCTCTCGCACCTGCACCAGTCTCTCAGCGTCCATACCAACGCCGTCATCTGTCACCTCGATTATCAGATCATCACCCTCTGTCCTGCCGGTAATGACGATACTTCCGCCGCCCCTTTTATTCTTGATCCCATGATACAGGGCGTTCTCCACCAGAGGCTGTATGGTGATCTTCGGAATAGATATGTCTCCATACTCCTCAGGAACCTCTATCTTATAATCAAGAATATCCTGATATCTGATCTTTTGGATCTCGAGATAAGAACGCACATGATGAAGATCCTCTGCGAGCGTGACTACATCCTTGCCCTTGCTCAGAGAGGATCTGAAAAAACCCGACAGTGAATCCACCATCTTGACAACGGTCTCCTCCTCGCCGGACTCCGCAAGCCAGGTGATCGCATCGAGGGTATTGTATAGAAAATGGGGATTGATCTGCGACTGGAGCACCAACAGCTCTGCTTTTCTCAGATCTCTTTGCTCCTTTCTCACCTGCCTCAGCAATGAATTGAAATAATAAGAAACTACCAATATCAGGATTACCACAACAATATAAGCGACAACTGTTCCGGTTATGATCCTGGCAAAAACGACCTCCTGACTTTTTCTCTCCTTCTCCAGATCCCTGATCTCATAATAAATATACTGATAAAAGGACTCCTGCAAAAGCGAGGTCCCTACCTGTACATCGTTCTCCCATATCTGCATATTCTCATCGTAGTTCTCCTCGCCCTTTAGATTGCTTCTGATATGGTCTATGTACGATTCGAGATTTCCAAGATACTTTCTCAACAGTTCAAGGCGCTCAAAGTTTTCGCCGGTATTGGTAATGCTTTTAAGCTCCTCAATGACCCTGTCGGCATCACCTATCATCGAATCAAGGTCGATATTATCATCGGTCTTTTGCCCCACTATAAGAAGATAAGTCCCGTAGTCAAAATCGCGCTTGAAATCAAGATTGAATTCACTCGCCTTGACAACGGAATCTATCATCTCTCCATAATCATTGTTGGAGACCCAGAGATTGTAATATGTAAGTGCGGAAATAATTACCACCGGAATGAATGGTATGACATAAGAAAGTCTGATCCTTGATACCAAAGACAATTTGAAACGCTTATTCTTCAACTGGATTCTTCCCCTCCCGGTACTGTGTCGGAGTCATTCCCTGTGTTTTTTTGAAAATAGAAGAAAAATAATGAGGATCCTTGTACCCGACCTCATAACAAACATCGCTTGATCTCATGGATGTCTCCCTGAGAAGCTTCTTTGCCATATTCATACGATAATCCGTCAGATATTTAACAAAAGAGATCCCGTATTCCTGATGAAAAACCGTACTGAGATGGTTTGCCGAGAAGCTGACATGATCTGCGACCTGATTGAGAGAAAGCTCCTCATCCCTGTAGTGCTCCTCCACATATTTGATCACCCTCTCAACGACCTCTGTATGCTTTAGTCCGCGCACCTCGCCGCGCAGCTCACATGCCCTTTTCAACAGCTCTTTTAGGGCTTCAACTGTTGAATCATAGCTTTCTATCACGGACATGTCTATGGCAAATGACTCCTGATCCTTCTTGGCTACACCGATCTCATCCAAATATCCCGTCACGGCAAAATAAATATCCATCGTCAGATACTGCCTGAACATCTGCGATCTCATACCGTCACCCGATGCTTCTATCAGAGAATCCACAACATCACCTGCGTTGTCCGGAGATCCGAAATGCAGGTATTTCAGTATCATGTCACGGTCGGGCTGGCGTGAATCCATCTCGGTTATAGTCTGCTCTGATTTTTTTGCTCTCAGCTTATCAGCTATCACGCAGACCTTTGCGAGCAGATCCTCTCTGCTGATGGGCTTTAACAGATATTCAGAGACACCTATCCTGATGCATTCCTTGGCATACTCAAATTCCTCATGGCCGCTGAGGACCATGATCTCTGTCTGAGGGAACTCATCCCTGATATGCCTTGACAGTTCAAGTCCGTCCATAAAGGGCATCCTGATATCGGTGATCACAATATCGGGGCGAAGCTCTTTTATCTGTGCCCACGCAAGCTCTCCGTCAGCCGCATCACCGCAGAGTTCAAGACCATTATTCTCCCAATCAATATGCTTTTTGATCCCCTCACGGATGACGAACTCATCCTCAACCAAAAATACTTTGATTTTTTCCATTTTATTCACCAACAGGCACTTCTAAAGCTACTTCTCGCTGATCACTGTTTCTAATGAAGCGCTGATCATCTCTTCAACGACCTTCTTGGACGACTCACCGGTTTCCCACCCGCAGAATTTCTCATAGAAGGCATCATATTTTTCTTTGTATTTATCCTCAATGGCAGGAATATTTTCTATCGCGTCTATCACCTCGTCCGTGGTAAAGAGCATAGGTCCCGGGATCTCCTCCTTCATATCGAAATAAAACCCCCTGAGCTCTCCCGCATATTTGTCGAGGTCATAAGTAAAGAAAAGCATCGGTCTTCTAAGATTCGCATAATCAAAAAATACCGACGAATAATCCGTGATCAGGATATCCGATATCAGGTACAGCCTTGCAATATCATCATAAACACTTCCGTTGTAGGCAAAGCCCTGATATTTGGTAAAATCTATCGCATCGACTATCAGATAGTGCATCCTTAGAACTATGACATACTCATCCGAAAGCCGCTCCCTCATCCTGTCAAGATCAAGCTGCATGGAAAATGCGTATTCCCCTGCTGCAAGCTTCTCATCGTCGCGCCATGTCGGAGCATAGAGTATTACCTTCTTCCCCGCAGGGATCCCAAGCTCGGCTTTTATCTGAGATGAAAGCGCCTCTGATTCTTTTGCCTCCAAATGCAGTATGTCATTTCTCGGATATCCCGTATCAAGCATATTGCCATCATACATAAAGCAATGCCTGAATATATCAGAGCTGAATTTGTTCGGCGCTATCAGATAATCCCACTGCTTCGCCTGCATCCAGAAATTCTTTTTATAAAGAGGAGATGCGAACACGACCTCATCCTGATCAAATACAAGTCTCTTAAGCGGTGTGCCGTGCCAGGTTTCAAGAAAAGTTGTTCCCTCTCTCTTGATAAAAAACTTCGGCTGTCTGACATTCATTACAAAGAATCTTGCCCGTCCAAGCTCCTTTAGATATGATACAGAGCCTCTCTTTACCTGTCTGGCAGGATAAGGCAGATCAAGCTTTTTGCCCTTGGCGTGCACCCATACATAAGAGTATTTTCCCGGATAGTTTTTGTTCAGATATTCAAAAATATACCTTGGCGAATCGGAATAATTTCTCCCAAAAAAGCTCTCAAACATGATGAGGTTCTGTTCGATTGGCGCAGTCGCATATTTTTTTCTGTAAAAATAGTGCTTTATCCTCTCCCAGTTGTGAAACGTTCTTTTGAATGTCTGCCAGCGGGCATGACTCCGAACCTTCTTTGCTATTTCAGACGCCTCATGTTCCATGGAATATTTGATGAGGCGCTTTGAATACCTCATGCACCTTTTTAGAGCCGGTTCTTTTATGAGCGGCAGACATTTTGATGCCTGCTCATATACTCCCGGGATCTGTTTTTTCTCACCCCTCATATAATACGGGGCTATGCGTCTCACATAATACTTGATGAACTTCCCATCCAGATAATTCTCAGTCAGCTCACTCCCCACAGGCGCAAGTATCTGCTTCATCTCCATGTAGGCTCTCATCACCTCATGCAGTCTTGTCAGAGAATCCTCTATCTGACAAAGAGCCGGCATATTGACCGGATCCTGGTGATGACGCTTGATATACAGTGTCAGCCTGATCCTGATAACATTTTTTGTGTCGCACATCATCTTTGTAATGAAGGTGAGATCCGAATTGTATATATAACTCTCATCGAACCGTATACCCTTTTCCATGATAAGAGCCCGCCTAAAGAGGATCCCAAGGGATGTGATGCCGGTGATCATGGAATTGCTGTTGATGATGGGCGAGAAAACATTCTCCCAGTCCTCATCGTTGTCGGATTTCTCAGGCATTTCCCTAAGAAATATATCCTTGTCAAAATCCTCATCATCGTCAGATACGGCTTCTTCAAGCCCGCGTTCCTCGAGCTTCTTTCTCTTTTCGTTATAGTACCCTTTTCTCCCCTGCCATGTGTACTTCCTGCCGGCATATACTATATCCTTGCCCTCTGAACTTCCCAAAAAATGTTCAAAAGCATCAAGTGTCAGATAATCATCACAGTCAAGAAAAAGTACGAATTCCCCCATTGCCTTTTCTATTCCGAAGTTCCTTGCAGCAGCCACCCCGTCCCTGTCCTCCGGCAGGCTGTAGACATGCAACGGAAATTCCGTCTGCATTCTTTTGATCTCATCTATATCATCATGTGAGCTTTTTGCACATACAATAACAGCCTCAAAATCCCCCACGGATTGCTCTCTCAGGCTGTCAATGCAGTCGACAAGCATCGACATTTCATTTCTATATGGTATGATGATACTTACTTTCAACTGTCCTTCCTCCATTGTTGATTTTTAGTCGGAAAAAATATAGCGCTCTCACCCCTCGTCAGTTCCCTGTTTGCCGTGATAGGTGACCGCCAACATGGTTATGTCATCAAACTGCGGTGCCTTTCCGACAAATTTGTCAATATCGCTTCTTATATTTTTGAGCAGCTCTTCAGGAGTAGCATCCGGGTTTTTGTTGAGAGCCGCAAGTGTCCGCTCCTCCCCAAACAGCTCATTGTTTGCGTCCGTAGCCTCGGTAACTCCGTCAGTGTATACATACAGGGTATCTCCGGGCTTTAGCTCAAACTCATGATCCCTGAACGGGATCCCCTCCATGGTGGCGACAGCGGGACCGTGGCGGTATTTGATCATCTCGAATTCTCCGTCCTTGTGCCTGAGCGCGGGATGCTCATGTCCGGCATTTGCCGCCATTCCCTTGCCTGTTTCAAGATCAATGATAGCAAGCCATACTGTCACGAACAGCTCTGCCTCATTGCCCTCAACCATCATTTCATTTACATCAGAAAGAATATCTCCGGGTGTTCCGCCCATCGACGCTCTCGTCTTGATCGCTGTTTTTCCCTTTGCCATGAACAGCGCAGCAGGCACTCCCTTGCCGGACACATCAGCCATTACGAGCACAAGATGAGTAAGATCCGTCATGAAGAAATCATAGAAATCTCCTCCGACTTCCTTGGCAGGAGTCATGGACGCATAAATATCAAATTCTTTGATCCCGGAATATAAGTCAAAATCCGTGGGGACCATGCTCGCCTGGATCTGCGTAGCGACATTTAGTTCTGCTCCGATCCTTTCTTTTTCTGCAGTTATACTCTTGATATCATCGATATAGTCATTGATACTAAGCTCCATGGCGAGCAGGCTCTCAGAGAGCATCTGGATCTCATCGCGGGTCTTGACCCTGGAAAGCCTGTCAGACACCCTCGCTTCCTTCGAGATAAAATGATTTGCCTCATGCGCAATGAGCTTGACCGGATTTACAATATAGTGTATCGCAAGGAACGCACCAATAATGATAACTATTATCAGTACTATCAGCGAGGCGATGATTATATTTCTCACAAACGCAGCCAGATCAGAATTTAGTGTTGACATGGGTATCTCAACGCCCATCATTGCATAGGTCTGCCCGTCTATCCGAACAGCATACAACGCCTGCATATTCACACCGAACAGTGTGTCGGTAACTATGTAAACATCCGGCTCTTTGCCGGTTTTTAAGGTGTCTGCCATAACATCCTTGTACTCGACAACAACTCTTGACGTGTCACCGAATCTAAGCTCATTTTCCTTGTCATGATAGCAATCAATTATATATGATATGGGGGACCATTCATATGTTTCCCAGCCCTCCGGGGTGTAGTTTGCAAGCATTTCCTCATCTACCACACAAAAATAAATATCATTGGCTCCCATGTTGTTTCTGAGATCTTCCATGAGATTCTTTTTTTCTGTGTAGTTGTCAGAATTTATCAGTCTTTCTACTGCTTCCTCGCTTAATTCGCCTTTTTTATATCTGCCCAGAAGCCCGGAATACATTTTGATCTCTTTGTCGGTAAAGAACCCTGTCGCAATATGAGCGATCTGATATGCTGTCTCATCATATCTCTCATATATGGTGTTCCTATAGCGGCCTATACCGACTATAACCGAAGTGACCGTCAGAGCTACCGTTACCAGTATCAATACTACGACGACCTTTAAACTCAACTTGATCCTGATCCTGTTGTCTTTTTCCTTCTTAGTATCCATACATTTTCTCCTTATTATTATTTACCAGACTTTAAACTCCGAAACAGAAATATGCTTTGGCTTTTTATTCCCATCCAAAAGACCGTTACTGTTCATAAAATCAAAATAATCATCTGATCCAAAGATCCTTACCTCAGGCTCTGAGAGATATTTCAGCCCTCTCAGATCATTATAACCGGCATTTAATTCTCTTAATATTTCATCTACTCTTGCTGACAGCCTGTGCTCATCCCATGCTTCTTTAGAAGGGCTTGTCATCTCTCCATTCAGACTGCTTGAATCTTCTTGATCCTTTCCCTGTCCTGAGCCTGTAACGACCGCCAATCTGTATCTGGCAGACTCCTTGTCCACACACGGAGCAAAACAGTACAGTCCTATATCTGCTCCTTCCATGGAAATACGCCTCATCGATTCTTCGATTTCCGTAACTGCTGTCCGCTCTCCGGCTATTGATATCGCAACGCCTCTTCTGCGCACAAACTCAAACAGCGGACTCTCTCCTATATTTCCCTTTACCAGTAAAACATCACCCATCCTGTATCTGTAAAGACCGGAAAAACTGGTAATGACAGGCTCGTACATCCTGCCTTTTTTCAGCTCGTGGGGAAGCAGTGTTTTGTTCGATGCATTACTGCCGTATGGGATGAACTCATAGAATCCATTGCCGGGAAGCAATACATAATCAAAATCATCTGTCTTTACACAGTCCCCCATATATAATTCTGTTGCCATATAATAATTATAATAACAGGAGATCTCCGGAGCATAATAATTTATCATATTATTCTCTGCAAAAAAAGCTCTTGTAGAGATCCCTGTCATGAGGCTTAGCTTCGGCCAGAGCCTGCCGGCTATCCCCTTGAACCCTCTTCTCATCTCGCCAAGACAATGATCCACCCTGTCACTGTCAGGTTTTATAGATTTAAGTACACTTCTCATGGACTCGGAAAGATGGATATCATCCGGAATAACTCCGGTTCTCATGGCTTTTATCACCCGTTCATAATTCTTTTCAAGATATGAAAAAAAATGAAGATGATCGTAAAAATACACCGACTCCATTATGGATATATCACTATGTGAGAGCGCCGCATAACACTTTGCAAAAAAAGCATCGCCCACGTCCTCATCAAACATAAGCTCCTCTCCGCCCACATAATCATCATAGTTTATCCTGCCACACTCTGCCTTGTATTGGTGCAATAGCTCTGTTATGATGGTTATATCACCTCTTTTTCCGGGCATTGCCCTAAAGGTCTGAGGGAAAAATCTTTTTCCCCCAAGCTTTTTCAGCTCTTTATCTGCATAACCGTCTATGCGGTTATCATATATTTTAAGCTGCTCCTCAGTAATGGGAAACAGCTTTCTCCCCGAAGAAGAGGTTCCTGATGTATAGCAGTATGACCGTACCGGATATGAAGTCAGGATATTTTCTTCGCCCGACATCATCCTGTCTATACATCTCTCGTAGTCACCATATGATGACAATGGTACCATCTCACGGTACATATCTGCATCGTTCAGCTCACTAAAGCCATGCTTTCTGCCGAGCTCTGTTTCTGAATTGTCACGAAGGATCCGCATCAGCGTTTCAACATTTCGTCCTGATGCGTTATCATATTCTGCCATGTCAATATCCGTGTACATACAATCATCCTCATAGTGGCAAAGCCCCGTAACAACCGCCATTTATCGGGTGCATTTTTATTATACCATGTTCGATCAACGCTCAAAGAAAATATGCAGTGTGTTCATACCAAGCGCGTAATAATAGTTGGTAGCAGCTGCCATCTTTTTCATCATTATTATTCCCATAAGCTCATCAGCGTTTTCATCCTTTTCCGCTTCCGTGAACGGATCAAACATTTCTCCTATCATACGAATCTGAAGACCTGTTTCTCCGAGTGTTACAAACGCTCTCAGGTCGATGCTCTCAGTCTCGGGAAAACGGTTTATCAGCACCATCAAAAGCTCTTCGATCGAGAGCGAAAGTCTCATAGACAGCTTTTTGTCCATTTCATTCAACACGCAGAATTCTCTGATCCTTTCTGCACCGTCACAAACCTCCGCCGCATCCGCTTTTATGGAAAAATCCAATATCTTGTTCTCTCTCTCATAGGAATCATCCAGCAAAAGCAGTCCGCTAAGCACCGGCTTGTTTTTATTCTTCCTTGAAACTCTGATCATAAGCAATATCATAACCCCTGTGATCATTGTAAATAAAGAGCCAACAGGAAGAAATATCCATATGTTGTCGTTCAGACCCGAAAACACATATACAAATATTACCGGTCCTAAAAACTTTCTGATCACATTGATCATATTGGACAGCAACACCTTGCGTGTACTGCTAAAGAATCTGACCCACATGCTAAGAACAAGATCGATTATCGTACTTATGCTGAGACAAATAAGTGAAAACAGCATATTGTAATTAACTGCAAATAAAGCCTCTACTGCGCCATGTCCTACTGTAACTACCACAAAGAAAGGCACGAGTATACTCAAACCCCACCGCAGCTGCAGCTTCATAAGTGATCTGATCGCCGCATTCTCCCTGGAAGGAAAATACACTCCGATCATCGGAGCAGCCGTCTGCGGCACACCTGTTGTAACTGTTATCGATATCTCTGAAAGCGAATTGAGCACCGCCCAAATCGCAACTCCGTGAGCACCAATCGTTGAGAGGATCACGGCATTTAGCATGATCATTTTGACAGCATCCAAGAGATTTCCCGCGGCTAACATCGATCCTAATTTTATGATCTCTTTGGTTCTTGAGATCTTGAATCTCCTGCGTTCAAACCTGAACAGATATCCTCTCTGCAGTGAGATAAATCCCATGACACAAGCAACTGAGGTTGCTATTATAGAAGCCGCTGCTGCCCCTTTTACTCCAAATCCAAATACAAACAGGAACAGATAATCGAGCAAAATATCAACGATCAGCATTACCGTCATCATTCTGGAAATGCTCTCTGATTTACCATCAAGCTGTAAAAAACTAATAGGCTGATAAATGATAATCGTCGGTATAGCACCGATACAGGTGATAAGTCCATAATCATATACCAACCCGCTAAGATGCGTCCCCTGCGAGAGCAAATCGGATACAGGATGCATGATAAGACAGCCGAGAACAGTCAGGACTATTCCCGTTACTATATATAATTTAAGAGCTGAAAAATATGCATTTTTTGCTCCATCAATATTATTTAGTCCTATCTCATTAGCCGCTATGGTCGCCGCACCGTTTGCAAACAGCGCTCCCGCCACACACAGAGCAAGGTATATCGGCATACACAGATTGACTGCTGCGAGAGCGTCCGCCCCTTCGCTCTGTGAGACGAAGGCAGAATCTATCAGTGTATTGATAGTGCCTCCAAGCACAGAGAACATGACCGGAAAGAGAGCTTTTTTATAGGCTCTTCTAACAAAAATGTCATTCCTTGTCATCATAAGTCAAAAACTTCCTTGCATATATCCCTCGTCAGATCCCCAAATATCGGACCGGAACAAGCCTGAACACCGCTGATCTCACCCAGCGATAGATTAGCTTCGATGAGAACCGCCTCGCCCTCGTCATCAACTCCGATATCCCAGGAAACTATTCTGAACTTAGGGACTCTCAGATGTAGTCTTTTTGCCATATCAAAAACCTTTTCAACGGAGGGTAGTTTAACACCTGCAAACTGCGTATGCAGATCAGGATGCTCATAGATTACTCCTCCATTCTTTATCATACCCCGATCCTTCGTGATCCCGTCATCATCAAATCCCAAGAAAAAACCTCCCGTTGCAATATTATCAGTACGGCTCTTACTTCCGCCGATTCTGAAACACTTTGCTGTCACAACAGGACCATCTTGCTTCAAAAAAGTTGCGACCCTGAAGGAATTGACAGACCACGGATGAAACTCTGCCGTTACGGGATGCTGTTTTATAAGCTTTTGTACGACAATATCTGATTTGATATGGCGAACCGCATTCTTAAAATCTTCGACTTTGGTGCCTTCTCTAAGTACATAAACGCCCTGACCTCTCTCGGAATTCTCTGCGATCTTTAAGACCAACTCTCCTTCGCTGTCCTGTATATATCTTATCACTTTTTTCCTGTCAATGGGCATTGAATCAGGACCAAGCCACAGGGTTCCCTGTCTCATGACGATGAGCTCAGGCATCTTCTCACCGGCGAATATACTATAATAAAAGGTCTTGTTATCTATGTATCTGGCAGCCTCTCTGTCAACGTAGTATGGCTCTATATATCCATAATACAGATCATCAGGCATGTAGTTGGGATAAAACACCCCGGATCTCGCTGTACATACTCTGTTATATATCGTAGAAAAATCAGGGCAACCCCTGTAATATTCCCTGATCTGATCCTCCTGCTCTTTAGTTAAGGGTGGAAAATTATTCTTTTTAA
>JAGBOK010000130.1 GCA_017633905.1 Eubacterium sp.
GGAGTTCACCACAACATGCATCAATAGGTTCTGAAATTACAAGAAATTTATTAAAAGATGAAGAAGAAGATTTAGTTGAAATCATATGTTGGTTTGTTGAAAACCATATGAAGCCATTAGAAATATATGATTCAGACAGACCTCTGACACCCTTGGACTCATCAGGCATATTTTCCAGAACCTCTGTCAACTCAGTCTCGATCTCCTGCTTCTCGGTATCATCAAGAACAGTACCGTCCTTCAGAGCCTGCATGTAGAGAACCTCACGCTCCTTGAGTGTATCCATGATCTGGCTCTTGACCGATGTTGAAAGAGTTCCGCTGCCATTGTTGGAATCCCAGTCCATCCCCTATGTGTTGTACATTGATTCCATCTGATAGATCTCATAAACGGTATCATTATAATAAACCGTATTTGTTGCGGTATTGCCGTCCGCAGCGGGTCCCTCGACAGTAAGCACCGCCCTTGGTCTTAGCTGTGTATAGCATACGATAAAAATTCCCCCGATGATAACCAACGCCCCGATAATGATCAGGATCAGGTTCTTGCGGGATTTTGCCTTCGCCTTTACCTCTTTTTTGTCAGGCTGGGATAACCCCTGCTCCTTAATGATCTTTTTTGCTTTGTTCATGACTTTCGCCCTCCGTTACTTCTATGGTTCCGCTGTTTTCCATCATATCCAAAAAACAGCACATTTTGTAG
This sequence comes from Eubacterium sp., assembly GCA_017633905.1. Lineage (GTDB taxonomy): Bacteria > Bacillota > Clostridia > Lachnospirales > Lachnospiraceae > Eubacterium_F. The sequence continues at coordinate 703 of JAGBOK010000130.1, forward strand.
TTTATCACAAAATCATGCTGCTTGCAACATTAAATATGAAAAAAAAGTTGCTATTCACTGTTCTGTCTCTTCCTCTGCTCCTTCGCCCTCTGTCTGCTCTGATGATTCCTCATCGTCCTCAGCCTCCGGAAGCTCTACGGGACTTTTGCTCGGCTTCGATAGCTGTACGAGTATCAGCATCAGTACAGAAAGAACTATGGGCGCGAGATAAACCGTGGTCTTTACATAGTCCGGCGCTGTAACGGGATATGAATTGAACCAGACGATCACCCCGAAATATATGATAAAAGTGACAATGCCAAAAAAAGCTCCCAATATCCTGGCTATGGCCTTTGAATCACCACCAAACTTGGCCTTTACTACATAGTACACCAGAAAAAAAGCAAGCCCCGAATCAAACAGATCAAACAAAAGCATCCCTGCCCCGATCCTCATGTGTCCTCCTTTTGCAACAATGCGGCACAACCTAAGCTGTGCCGCATGTTAAATGCAGGAGATGGGACTTGAACCCACACGATGTTGCCACCACAGGCACCTGAAGCCTGCGCGTCTGCCAATTCCGCCACTCCTGCACATCAAGTGATATGATAACACCCAAACAGGCAATTGTCAATATTTTTATTAAGAAAATCACATGGAAGGTTACTATTCAAGTCTGTCACTCCACACATGCGAGAGCACCTTCGTTTTGCGGTCTTTTAGCATCAGACCATCGACAATCCGCTGTTTTTCCTCAAAAGCTCCTTGGTCATAAGCTTGAATCCCATGGTCATGATGAAGCCAAAGACCTTGTCCTTTGGAGTGAAATAAAACCTGATCTTGTATTTTCCGTATTTAAGATCGGCGCATCTGTTGACCTTGAGCTGTCCGGTGGAAGTATTAAACTTCTTCTCGTAAAGGAAGGGATCACCTTTCTTTCCGCTCGTTGCCTTTTTGCATTTTACAAGCTTGACATCACCATAAGCCGCTATTACATCAGACAGATCACTCCCTATCTTGATCCCTCTGAAAGTCGAGCCATACTTTCCTTTAGGTGTGCCCCACTCGCCTGTCCATGCCCATTTCCATGAGCCGTGCTTGTTGCAGTAATTGATAAAGTTTTCAACATTGTACATACCAAAATCATCTTTGCTCATAGCATTGACAACATTGACATCACAGGTCATATCCTGTCCCAAAGCCTTGACATGGATGACCGACTGACCGCTCATAAGAAGCTTGATCGTTGCACTTGCCTGTGTAAAATCCGTATTATACTTAGAATCCGTGATCACGGCAACAGACTCATCCTCTGAAGAAAAGCTGACCTGATTGCCTCCCGATATCTCACCTGCGGGGATATTGGCAAGGGTAAGCTTGAATGACTTGCCGGCCATCATATTTACACTCGTGACATCAATACCCATCTGAGCGGGCTGTATCGTATCTCCACCCTGTCCCGGCTCGACTGAGACCGCGCTGCCGGTAGCACTCGCATCCTCACCCGCAGCCGCATCATTAACAGTCATCACAATTCCTGACGTTACCGCAGCCCTGACAGCATCCGGTCTGAACCATTCACCACCAGCGCACGTTCCGAGCAACAGCGCCCCGCTGAGCACACCTGCCGCCAATCTTCTCATTTCCTTTACCATAACCATCTTCCTTTCTCATTTTCTCATCTTATGGATCTCACAAATTATACCACACAAAATTTCATTTGTCTACACCTATCGAAAAATTTATGTAATATATTAAGAAAATCGCAGCTGTCACGAAAGCTCTATCGCCCCGGTATACAGCTGATAATATCTTCCGCCCTGCTCTATCAGCTCCCGGTGCGTCCCTCTCTCTATGATCTTCCCGTCCTCTAACACCATTATCATATCGGCATTCCTTACCGTTGACAGCCTGTGGGCTATAACAAAGGTTGTCCTCCCCTTCATAAGCCTTGCCATACCGTGATCGATATGCATCTCGGTCCTGGTATCAACAGAGCTTGTCGCCTCATCAAGAACAAGCACGGGAGCCTTGGATATGGCAGCCCTTGCGATATTAAGTAGCTGCCTCTGACCCTGGCTTAAATTCATCCCGTCACCCTCTATCTCGGTGTCATACCCGTTTTCAAGCCGCATGATAAAGGAATGGGCGCTTGCGGTCTTTGCCGCCTGAATGACCTCCTCATCCGTTGCCGAAGGTCGTCCGTACCTGATGTTTTCCCTGACCGTACCGGAGAAAAGATGTGTATCCTGAAGTACCATTGCAATACTGCTTCTGAGCGAATCTCTTTTATATGCCTTGATATCCCTGCCGGCTATGGTAATGCTCCCCTCATCGATATCATAGAACCTGTTGAGAAGATTTGTGATCGTGGTTTTACCCGCTCCCGTCGATCCGACAAACGCCACCTTGTCACCGGGAGCAGCCTTTAGGTTGATATCCTTCAGCACGGTCTGATTCTGTTTGTATCCAAAAGAAACTGAATCAAATACCACCTCTACGTTCTCATCCGGCATATCCACGGCATCCTTAGCATCGGGAGTCTCCGGCTCCGTATCCATCACGGTAAACACTCTCTCGGCGCCCGCAAGCGCGGAAAAAATAGTATTTACCTGCATGGAAAGCTCGTTGATAGGTCTTGAAAACTGTCTGGAATAATTGACAAAAATAGTAAGACCTCCAATTGTCAATGAACCGCCAAGACACATCAGTCCACCGATAGTCGCCGTGAGCGCATAGCATATCTGACCGATATTTCCCATCACCGGCATCAGTATCCCTCCAAAAAACTGAGCCTTGGTCTGGGCAATTCTAAGCTCCGTATTTTTCTCATCAAAATCGTCTATTGCCTGTTTCTCATGGCAGAACACCTTGACAACCTTCTGCCCTGTCACGGTCTCTTCGATATAGCCGTTGATCGCACCCAGAGCCTGCTGCTGTGTGCGGTAATAATTCGAGCTTCTCTTGGCTATACCCGTTGCAGCCACCAGCATGAGCGGTGTCATGAGAATAGTAACAAGTGAGAGCCATATATTCTCGGTGAGCATGATAAAAAGCGTTCCGACAATATTTATAACACCGGAGATCAGCTGGGTAAAGGTATTGTTCATCAGCTCGCCCACAGCATCAACATCATTGGTGAACCGGCTCATGATATCACCCGTTGAATTGGTATCAAAATACCTGACAGGGAGCTTTTGTAAATGATCAAAAAGCTCCTTTCTGATGCGGATCAGTATCCTCTGTGACACCCCGATCATAAGCCTCATTTGCAAATACATCGACATGATGCCTGCCGCATAGACTCCCATCATGATAAGAAGCATCCCTGCAAGAGAACTCACAGCTTCACTGATCATGGGCGTGACATCACCTGATGCGCCTGCGATCGAAGCAGCACTGTCCGCAAGCTGATCCATGATCGGCTTTAGCATATATGAGCCTATCAGCATCGTAGCAGATGAGACTATAACACATATTACTGACAGGATCAGCTTCAGCTTCTCATCCTTCATATATCCCATCAGTCTTCTTATCGTTCCTTTGGAGCTGACAGGTCTTGCTCCCTGCATAGCCATTGCCCTTTTGTCCGCACCGGTTCTTCTTTGCTCTGCCATCAGCTTGCCACCTCCTCTCTGTCCTTCTGAGAGTAGTATATCTCCTGATAGGTCTCGTTGGTGCCAAGCAGTTCTTCATGGGTTCCCATACCAACTATCTGTCCCTCATCCATAACAATTATCCTGTCGGCATCCTCAACAGATGAGATCCTCTGCGCAATAATCAGCTTGGTCGTATCCTTAAGGGCAGTCCTGAAATTCTCTCTTATCTTTTTCTCGGTAGCAGTATCAACAGCGCTTGTGCTGTCATCAAGTATCAGTATCTTTGGTTTCTTCAAGAGAGCTCTCGCAATGCACAGTCTCTGCTTTTGTCCTCCCGACACATTCACACCGCCCTGTCCGAGTTCTCTCTCATAGCCCTCTTCGGTATCCTCAATAAAAATATCCGCTCTTGCGGCTGCTGACGCTGCCCTTATCTCTTCATCAGAGGCATTCTCATCTCCCCACCTGAGATTTTCAGAAATAGTTCCGGAAAAAAGAGTATTGTTCTGAAGCACCATGGATACACCGTTTCTCAGGTTGTAAAGAGAATACTCCCTGACATCGATATCATCTACAAGCACAGCACCCTCATCAGGATCATATAATCTGGGGATCATCTGAACAAGCGTTGACTTGCCCGATCCCGTAGAGCCTATTATCCCGACAGTCTCACCCGGCTCGATGACAACATTGATATCCGAAAGCACCTCCTTGGAGCTTTTTTTATAATATCTGAAGGAAACGTTTCTAAACTCGATCCTGCCTTGCGTCACCATGGCATCCCTGCGTCCGGCATCATCGTCATTCAGATCGATATCCGCATCCAGCACCTCCTTGATGCGGGCTGAGGAAGCAGCGGCTCTTGAACCCTGAATGATGATGAATGAAAGCATCATCAGAGACATAAGTATCTGAACAACATAGGTCGTAAACGCGGTCAGATCGCCGATCGGCATATCTCCCACTATGATCTGTCTGCCTCCAAACCACACTACCGCAAGAGTCGTTATATTCATCGTAAGCATCATGATAGGCATGGTAAATATTACAACCCTGATGGCGCGAAGGGTCTTATCTTTCAGGTTTTCATTTGACTTATCAAAGGTCTCCATCTCAAAGTCATCCCTGACAAATGACTTTACGACCCTTTGGTTTGTTATGTTTTCCTGTATCCTTGAATTCAGCGCGTCTATGCTTTTTTGCATTGTATTGAACCGCGGAAATGCGATCTTCATCACTATGGCGAGAGCCACTATAAGCACAGGAATCACTATTAGTAATACCAGCGCAAGCTCCATATTTATCATAAATGCCATGATGAGCCCGCCTATCAGCATCCCCGGCGCCCTAAGCACCATGCGAAGAGCCATGGCGATCATATTCTGGACATTGGTTATGTCATTTGTAAGACGCGTCACCAAAGAGCCTGTTGAAAATCTTTCTATATTAGAAAAAGAAAACTGCTGCACCTTGACAAAAACATCATGCCTGAGATCGCCCGCAAAATTAACAGATGCCTTGATCGCAAACCACGCCCCCAGTATCCCGCCAAGCATCATAAGAAGTGCCGTACCTATCATGGCTGCTCCTATCATGATGATATAGCCTGAGCCGTACCCCCCGGTTCCGCCTGTCTGTCCCACTCCGTAATTGATGATAAGGGACATAAGCTTCGGAAGTAAGACCTCTCCTATCACCTCAACGATCATAAAAACAGGTCCAAGTATAAATGCCCATATATATGGCTTGACATATTTACCGTAATGCTTCATATAACCTCCTTCAAGGCTCACTCATAAAGTCACTGTCTCGTCCTGAGAGTTATCTCTCCGGTATGAAGGATCTGTGTGCTTCCATCAGGCAGTCTCACTACAAGTCCGCCTGTATCATCTATATCAACAGCCCTTCCGTAGCTCCAGTCATCCCCCACCTCTCCGGCTATACTTCCCGGAGTTCCGAACATAATATCCTGTCCTATGACATTTGACCTTTTTTTGTATTCAGCCAAAAAAGCTGTGTCGGGGAGGGCTTCATAATACCTGACCAGTTTGTCAATGACAGCCGCGCAGAGTTTACCTCTGATATCCTGTCCGTCAGCCGCCGCGTCATAGATATGACCCATGATCCCCTCAAGCTCATCAGGCATGCTCACAGGTCTGTAAACATTGATCCCTATGCCGACTACTATCATATCTATATGAGCGCTGCCCGGTTCTGATATTGCCTCGGTAAGGATCCCGCATATTTTTTTATCATTCAGGTACACATCATTTACCCATTTGATCGATGTCTCCCTGCAGCACACTTCTGAAATTGCAGATGCTACGGCGACCGCTGCCTGTGTAGTGATAAGGACGCTGTCAACATCTCTGCCTGTCCCGACATCTGATCCTTTGGAGATCATCTCACTATCTGACGCCTTCAATAGTTCAGGGATAAAAAGCATCGAAAGATAAATGCCGCTTCCCGGCGGAGAAAAAAAGCTCCTGCCTCTGCGTCCCTTTCCTCCGGTCTGTGAATCGCTGACAATGACAAGAGGACATGCTCCATTGTTTATATCTATAGCCCGCCTGTAATAATCTCTGCATCTCCTTTTTATTTCCTCATTTGTTGAGTCCGTCTCAGAAAAAAAAATGATGTCAGTATCATATTCCAAGTGTTTTCTTATACTGTTTTCACAGAACTCATCATCTAAATACATGTTATTCTCCGAAATGATCATAATGAATGATTATTCTAACAGATGAAGCTTGTCATCAGGTATCCTTGCACGCACAAATACTCCTTCTTCGGTGTATTTTTCCTCTATAAGCTTTCCGTATGTTCTTATGCTTTCTATCCTGCCGACCTTGTCGAACGGTATCATTTTTTCTATGTATATCATGCCGGAATCTATCATGTTTTCGAGCTTTTCAAGCATTTTATCTACTCCGGCTCCGGTCTTTGCACTGATAAAAACAGTCTCATCCGCAAGAGGATCGCTGATCCCCTGCACACCCCCTGAAATATCAGCTGCACCGTCACGGAGAATATCAAGCTTGTTAAAAACCGTAAGAACCGGTTTGCCCGTGATATTTAATTCCCGAAGAGTATCATATACTACTTTCATTTGTTTATCGATATCTTCGTTCGAGGCATCAACTACATGAAGAATGATATCCGAATATCCGGCTTCCTCCAGAGTGGATCTGAACGCCTTTATCAGAGTGTGCGGAAGCTTGTTGATAAAGCCGACCGTGTCGGTAAACAAAAGCTTCTGCCCGTCCTTTAATTCCATTGCTCTTGTCGTTGTATCCAGTGTTGCAAACAGCCTGTCCTCAGATAAGACACCTGCATCCGTAAGCCTGTTGAGAAGCGTTGACTTGCCGGCATTTGTATATCCGACTATCGCAACCGTGGGTATGCCTGATTCCATCCTTGATGAGCGCATGGTCTCCCTGTTTTTCTTCACGTCACCAAGCCTTGAATTCAGTACCGATATCCTCTCCCTGATCTGTCTCTTGTCAGACTCCAATTTCGTCTCTCCGGGACCTCTTGTCCCGATACCGCCGCCAAGTCTTGATAACACCTGCCCCATGCCCCGCAGGTGTGATGCCCTGTAGCGAAGCTGCGCAAGCTCGACCTGGAGCTTGCCCTCACCGGTCGATGCGTGAGCCGCAAATATATCAAGGATCAGAACCGTTCTGTCTATCACCGGAATACCGAGCTTCTCTGACAGATTTAGCATCTGTGCGGGAGAGAGCTCATCATCACATATTATTTTCTCTGCTGATACAGTCTCTGCCAACAGAGTCAGCTCATCTGTCTTGCCCTTGCCTATATATGTGCCCGGATGTATAGTGTCCCTGACCTGTATGAGCCTGCCCGCAACAAAAGCCCCCGCGGTATCCGCAAGAAGAGCCAGCTCATCCAAAGAAGCGTCCGCATCATCGCTGCCTGTATCTACCGCAACAATGATCACTCTCTCTTTTTCAGGGTCATCCTCCGGAGCATCCGGTCTTAACATCATTTTTTCAAATTCGCTCAAATATCCATCCTCACCACATAACCGGGTTCAAGCCTTACGCCCGCGTCAACACCTTCGAGTCTGATACCGAAATACTGTCCGGGATGCGGACAGTCAGTTATGCTCTTTCCTGAATCATCTGACATTCCCGTGACCTTAGCTATTAGATCGATAGAAAAAATATCCTCTGCCCCCCGGCAGACTTTTCCGTCCCCGGAGCCTTTTTCTGATATACCGCCGGTCCCAGTATAAGGCCTCATGATATGAACGGTATCTCCTATACTGAATTTATTTTTTTGTTCCATCCATATCATGCCGTCTTCGTCAATTTTGTCGATCTGACCCAGATAAACAGCGCCCTTATCATATGTATTGGCATCATATATCTGTGAGTCGTGATCCGTAGCACCAAAGAAAAAGCCTGTTGTAAACTGTCTGTAGGTACATCTCGTGACCTCATCCTCGTAAAGCTTTAAGCCTGCCTCGTATTTTTCCCTGCTCGTGAAATAATCATCTATCGCCATCCTGTAGGCTCTTACAACACTTGCCACATACAGCGCGGTTTTCATGCGTCCTTCGATCTTGAAGCTGTCTATCCCCGACTCTATAAGCTCGGGAACATGCGATATCATACAAAGATCCTTGGAATTAAAAATATATGTTCCTCTCTCATTCTCCTCAACCGGCAGATACTCTCCGGGTCTTGATTCCTCGGTGATATAGTACTTCCATCTGCACGGATGCGTGCATGCGCCGAGGTTTGCATCTCTGCCGGTAAAATAATGGCTGAGCAGACATCTGCCGGAGTGGGAAATACACATGGCGCCGTGAACAAAGGTCTCTATTTCAAGTCCATCAGTCTCTGCGCATATTTTCCCTATCTCACCAAGAGAAAGCTCTCTGGCAGTCACGACGCGCTTTGCTCCCTGCTCCTGCCAGAATCTGCAGGTCATGGTGTTGACATTGTTTGCCTGTGTACTGATGTGTATATCAATTTCCGGACATATCTGTCTTGCCAGCATAAAAACGCCGGGATCAGATATTATGAGCGCATCTGGTCCTATGGTTTTTAACTCCTCAAAGTAATCGCGCACTCCCGGAAGATCATCGGTGTGCGCGGTAATATTTGCCGTTACATATATTTTCTTTCCCTCAGAATGTGCATAGGAGATCCCCTCCTTCATATCCTCCATGGAAAAATTCTTCGCCCTGGCTCTGAGACCAAACTGCTCACCACCTATATATACAGCATCTGCGCCGTACCTGATGGCAGTCTTTAGTACATCAAGTCCCGATGCCGGCGCCAACAATTCAGGCTTTTTCACTGTTCTTACCTCTGTATGTCTTTCTCGAGATGGCAATACCGTCATCTATCGGCAGTATCACACTCTCAAATCTCTCATCCTCGGTTATGGTTTGCAAATACTCTCTCAGTCTCGTGTGGATCGTTCTGTCCCTCTGTGTCACGGCAAACCGCGAGTTCATCACCGTACCGCCATGGAACACATTGTCCGTGATCAGCACACCCTCACGTTCAAGCAGCTCTGCAAGTATGGGAAAGAACGTTATATACTGTCCCTTGGCTGCGTCAAGAAAAATAACCCCGTATTTTTTCTTCTCCTCCAAAAGCCTTTCGATGGTATCAAGCGCATCTTCCTTTATGAGAGTGATCTGTCCCTTTTTATCATAATTTTTAAAATTGATCTCAGCCTGCTCGTATCGCGACTCTATTTTCTCAATGGTGGTGATATGAGCATTCTCAGGTATACATTCTCTGATAAACAGAGCGGAAAACCCTATTGCCGTACCGATCTCCAGCACATTCTCAGGATTCACGGTTCGGCAGATATATCTGATGATATCGCCCGTGCCTCTGCCTATCACAGGTATATTATGCTCCCTTGCGCCCATTTCAAGCTCGGACAGATAATCCGGCATGTAGGGGCGGTATTTGTCAAGAAAAACCTCTGTACGTGTCATTTTATACCTCACTAATGATCGGCAGTATCATAGGATTGCGCTTCATTTTTTTCCACAGGTAGTCTGCAAGAGCGTCCTTGATCTCGGTCTTTATCTTGCCCCAGTCAGTGACTCCCCTGTCAACAAGACGGTCAAGTGCAATATTTACGACCTCCCTGCACTCATCCATCAGATTCTCTGCCTCCCTGACATAGACAAATCCTCTTGAAACTATATCCGGTCCTGCAAGCAATATATTTGATCCTCTCTCAAAGGTCATAACCACCACTATCAGTCCGTTCTCCGAGAGATGCTGTCTGTCACGAAGCACGATATTCCCGACATCTCCGATGCCAAGACCATCCACCATGATCCCAGCTGACTGGACTCTGTCAACCACCTTGGCATGCTTCTCACCGATCTCCAATACATCTCCGGAGCGAAGAATAATGACGTTTTCTTTCTTTACGCCCATTTTCTTTGCGACCTCACCCTGCCCGATGAGATGTCTGTACTCGCCGTGGACAGGTATCGAATACTTTGGTCTCACAAGGGAGTATATCAGCTTGATCTCCTCCTCACAGGCATGTCCGGAAACATGAGTGTCCTGAATGATGACCTTCGCCCCCTTCATGGACAGTTCATTTATTACCTTTGCAACGGACTTTTCATTGCCCGGTATGGGGCGCGAAGAAAAGATGACAACATCCCCCGGACGTATGGTGACTTTTTTATGTATGTTTGATGCTATCCTCGAAAGCGCCGCCATTGACTCGCCCTGCGAGCCCGTAGTGATGAGAACCAGCTTGTCATCAGGATAATTGTTCATATCCTCCATAGAGATCATCATTCCGGGAGGAACCTGTATGTAGCCGAGCTCTATGGCGGTTTCAACTATGTTGATCATGGATCTGCCCTCGATCACGACCTTTCGATTCTGCTTTCTGGCGGAATTAATGATCTGCTGCACCCTGTCAACATTGGACGCGAAGGTCGCAACTATGATGCGGCTTTTCTCATTGTCATCAAAGATCGTATCAAAGGTCTTGCCTACTGTCCTCTCTGATTCGGTAAAGCCTAGTTTGAGAACATTTGTCGAGTCGCACATCAGCGCGAGGACTCCCTTCTTGCCAAGCTCTCCAAACCGTGCCAGATCTATGGTATTTCCATATACGGGTGTGTAGTCCACCTTGAAATCACCGGTGTGGACTATAACTCCCGCCGGCGTGTAGATCGCAAGCGCAGCGGAATCCGCTATGCTGTGATTGGTACATATAAACTCGATACGGAAGTCTCCAAGATTGATAAACTGTCCATAGCTTATGACCTTTCGTTTGACATTGCCGAGCAGATTGTGCTCTTTGAGCTTGTTCTCAATAATAGCCATCGTAAGCCTTGTCGCATAGATCGGCACATTGAGGCGTGTCAGAACATACGGAAGCGATCCGATATGATCCTCGTGCCCGTGAGTTATCACAAATCCCTTCACCTTGTCACGGTGATCCTCGAGATATGTGATATCAGGGATAACCAGATCTACACCAAGCATATCATCCTCGGGGAATGCAAGTCCGCAGTCCACGACGATGATGCTGCTCTCCGTCTCAAAGGCCGTAATATTCATCCCGATCTGTTCGAGGCCTCCGAGTGGAATGATGCGAATCGTCTCATCACCACTGTTATTTAGTTTTTTCAATTTGAATTTTCACCTCATTTCTTTATTTATTTGTAATATCTTATTCGATTGTAATATCTACATCGTCAAGCAACTCCTTGAAAACTCCCGAAAGAGCCTTAAGTATATTCTCATCCTCAACGGTCTCATACATTGTTTCCGTTTCATCATCTCCGGGAATTTCGCGCAAAATAAGAGCCCAGGCCTCCTCATCATCCTCTTTGTCACTCTCCGTAACAAGAAGATATGTGTCCCTGCCCAGCTCTGTCTGTTCCAATATATTAAAGCTTACCTCTTCTCCATCGTCTCCGGTAAGTATTATTCCTGCTGTTTCCATAATTCCAAATATCCCTGTAATATCAGCGAAGCCGCGATCTTGTCTATATACGCCTTTTGTCCGTCTCTTTTGATGCCGCCCTCATCAAGTACATCAGCTGCGGCAGCCGTAGTCAGTCTTTCATCAAAAAAAGATACCTTAAGACCTGTCTTTTTTTCAAGCTCCTTTGAAAAGGCAATGGTCTTTTCAGCCCTCTCTCCCATATCACCGTTCATGTGCTTCGGAAGACCTACCACTATCTCTGTGACCTCGTAGTCTGCTATGAGCTCTCGAAGTCTCGCGTACGTCCTTCTCAGCTTGTTCCCGTGCTCTCTGAATATGGTCTCAACAGGCTGTGCGGTAATACCAAGAGCATCGCTTATTGCCACGCCTACGGTCTTTTCTCCGTAGTCAAGCCCCATGATCCTTTTATTTGCCATTGTTCTCTAAATTGTATTTGATATAGTCCTCCAAGAACACCTCTATTATTTCATCTCTCTCCGCACGCATGATAAGGCTTCTTGCTCCCTTGTGACTGGTTATATAAGTGGGATCCCCGCTCATCAGATAACCTACGATCTGATTCAGCGGATTGTAGCCCTTCTCCGTGAGTGCGGTATATACAGCGGCAATGATATCACGCACATCATAGTCCGCATCAAAATCAACATTAAAATACTGTGTGTTGTTCATCTCTGCCATATCAAAACCTCTCTTTATGTAAAACAGATATCTATATTCTATATTATTGATCGTTTTTTTTCAATGCTTTTTTGATAAACGTGTTACTATTATTTCATTATCAGTTCCGCCCGTTCCGTGCGTTTTATCATTCCGGCTTTTATCCCAAGCCGCGCCGCATCCTCCATTTTCAATCCGTAGCGGACGTATCTTTTTGAAAAGCCCGCAAGATATTTTTCTCCCCCATACTCTGCCTCTTCCTCGAAGAGAATATCGGGAACCAGTCCGGCAAGCGAAGCTATGTATTTTTTTCTGAGAAGCTCTCCTGTTTCTATCAGCCTCTCGCTTCGCTCCTTTTTTACCTCCGGAGCGATCTGTCCGCTCATCCTCGAAGCTTTGGTGCCGTCTCTCATGGAGTACTGAAAAACATGGAGATCCGCAAATCCGATCTTTTTCACAAATTCAAGTGTCTGTGTAAAATCCTCATCGCTTTCTCCCGGAAATCCCACTATAACATCGGTCGTTATGGCAGGTCTGTCATAGTACTTCCTGATAAGCTCTGTACTTTTTTGATATTCATCTGTCGTATATCTGCGGTTCATGTTCGTTAGCACCGAATCACACCCGCTTTGCAGAGAAAGGTGAAAATGAGGCATAAGCTTCTCACAGCCCGTGAGCGCATCAAGAAAGCTCTCTGATATGATGCGCGGCTCCAATGATCCGAGCCTTATCCTGTCTATCCCCGGCACCTCAGCCACCCTGAGTATCAGTTCGCTCAGATGCCTGCCGCCGTCCGAGGTGAACGCATCCCGCATCGGATCAGTAATACCATAAGATGAAAGATGTATCCCGGTCAGGACAATCTCCCTGCGTGATAATGAAGCATAGCGTCTGACCTCATCCAAGACCTCATCAACGGGGACGGAGCTCAGTCTGCCACCGCCTCTGACATATGGTATCAGACAATATGAACAGAACTGATTGCACCCGTCCTGAACCTTTATAAAGGCTCTGGTGCGCTCATTTTCATTTGACGGTTTATTATTATGCACCGATATTGTGTCATTTTTTAGTATGTCAGTGAGTTTTGCGGCAAGCTCGGGCTTGTCCTCATTTCCAAAGGCAAGTATTCCTTCTTCTTCAAAAATGTCTGCCGCCCTGTTTTCTCTTTTTACTCCGTCAACATAGCAGCCCACCGCCACGATGAGCGCAGACGGGTTGTTTTTTCTCGCACGGTGCAGCATCTGTCTTGACTTGCGGTCAGCTATGTTGGTTACGGTACAGGTATTCACGATATAAATATCAGCGCTCCGGTCAAAATCAACTATTGTAAAACCATGCTCTGAAAAATCAAGGATCATCTTCTCGGTCTCATAATAATTTACCTTGCATCCGAGTGTTAAAAAAGCTGCGCGCATATAAAACTCCATTTTTGAAAAAAGACCTTGACAATGATCATTTTTTTTACTATCATAATTCCGTACAGATTTATTATTAAGGAGGGAAACATAATGAAAACTGTCAATGTCTCATTAAACTCAATTGACAAGGTAAAGGATTTTGTCAATGAGGTTGCTAAGTATAATGCTGAATTCGATCTGGTATCCGGTCGTTATGTGATAGATGCCAAGTCCATCATGGGTATATTCAGCCTTGACCTTAGCAAACCGATCGAGCTGAATATACACAGCGAGAATGGCGACGTTGATGATATCATCGAGAAGCTGAAGCCATTCATCGTGGATTGATACGGATTATCTCACGCGTTTTATATGCCTCCGCAACGAGCGGGGGCATTATTTCTGTCAGCGCCTTTTCCGACTCTTCAATACGGGAAAGTGAAGGCTTTGTCACGGGGTGCTTTGCGACAAATATCGTGCAGCAGTCCTCGTATGGAAGTATTGATGTCTCATAAGCTCCTATCATCTGTGATTCTCTGATGATCTCCTGTTTGTCCATTGCGATGAGAGGTCTGAATACCGGCATATCACATACCGCATCCGTGGCAGCAAGTGACTGCATGGTCTGGGATGCGACCTGTGCGATGCTCTCCCCTGTTACCAATGCGAGACACTCATCCTCTCTTGCGATCTGCTCGGCTATTCTCATCATATACCTTCTCATGATGATAGTCAGCTCATCGTGCGGACAGTTCTCATATATAGCCATCTGTATTTCCGTGAAATTGATCACATGCAGTACTATTTGCTCGGTATATTCGCTTATTATCCCCGCAAGATCCACTACCTTTTGTTTGGCTCTTTCCGACGTGTACGGCGGTGCATGAAAATATACCGCCTCGATCTGAACGCCTCTTTTTGCTATCCTGTAGCCGGCAACCGGCGAGTCTATACCTCCTGACAGCAGCAGCATTGCCTTTCCTGCCGTACCTACAGGCATCCCCCCTGCTCCCGGATATCCTCCGAGATATACATAGGCTTCTCTCCTGATCTCAATGTAGACCCTGTATTCGGGAGCCTTTACATCCACTTTTGACGAAGGTATGTGTTCAAGAATATATGAGCCTGCCTCAGAGCATATCTCGGGGCTTTGCATCGGATATGACTTATCACTCCTTTTGGCATATACCTTGAATGTAAATTCCCTGTCCTTTAGCCTCTTTTTGATATGATCGACCAGTGCCTCACAGATCTTTAGAAAATCCTTGTCGTGTATCTGTGTAACCGGGCATATTTCAGCCGTACCGAACACATGTGACAATGCCCTGATGAGCTCTTCCTCATCATGCTCCGCAAGACTTTCTACCAGTATCCGTCCCTGTTCCTTCTGTACCCTGAAGCGCCCCTCTACGCGGTTTACGCGCTCTATCACTCTCTTTACAAGGGCATCCTCAAAACGATAGCGGTTTTTGCCCTTGATGCCGATCTCGGCATATTTTATAAGATATGCTTCTGCCATAACTGTCTCCTGTTTCTTTATTTTCTTACAAATCTGCGCAGACCCGGGATCAATTCGCGCAGACAGTCAAGTGTATAATCAAGCTCCTCTGATGAAGTGAAGCGTGAAAGCGAGAGTCGGATGGTTGAGTCAAGATATGCTTTGTCGACCTGCATGCCCTTTAATGTACGGCTTATGCCCGGACGGTTCGATGAGCATGCCGAGCCTGATGATACATATACACCCTTTTCTTCGAGCGCATGCAGCAAGACCTCCGCCCTGACATCCCTGATCCCTATGCTTATAATATACGGTGAGAATCCGATCCTCTCCTCCCTGTCTGATGATCCTTTTGACAGATCTCCGCCGCCAAAGCCCGATCCGTGTATCACTACTCCGTCTGTTTCCGACAATCCCGAGACAAACTTTTCTTTAAGCTTTGATATATTTTCCAGGTCAGTCCGTATGTTGTCATTTGCCAGTTTGGCAGCAAGTCCAAGCCCTGCAATACCCGGAACGTTTTCGGTTCCGGAGCGTCTGTCCTTTTGCTGACCTCCTCCGTGTATCAGCGGATGGATCCTCGTACCCTCTTTTATATATAAAAAACCCGTACCCTTGGGACCGTGAAACTTGTGTGCGCTGACACTCATCATATCAACGCCCCATCTGCCCGGACTCATCTCTATCTTGCCATAAGCCTGCACTGCATCAGTATGGAAAACTATCCTCTGATCGTATGCCTTTACTGCGGCGCACAGGCTCTGTATATCCTGTATGGTTCCCACCTCGTTATTTACGGTCATGACAGATACCATGACCGTATCAGGTCTAAGAGCCTTTTTTAATTCATCCTCTGATATTCTCCCATACTCATCCACATCCAGATATGTCACC
Source organism: Eubacterium sp. (assembly GCA_017633905.1). Taxonomy (GTDB): domain Bacteria; phylum Bacillota; class Clostridia; order Lachnospirales; family Lachnospiraceae; genus Eubacterium_F. Next base: position 16,710 of record JAGBOK010000130.1, read on the forward strand.
TCATAGCCCGACTGCTCCAGATATTTACATGTGCCGGTAACAGACGGGTGCTCTGTCACGGAAGTTATCATATGCTTTCCGTCTCTTTTTCCGGCACTCATCACACCTGTTATGGCATTGTTGTTGCTCTCCGTACCTCCGGATGTAAATACTATTTCTGACGGCTTTACCTTTAGCGATGCCGCTATGATCTCAGATGCGTTTCTGATATATTTTTCTGCTTCAAAGCCCTTGCCATGAAGTGATGACGGATTGCCATAATCCTCAGTCATTACCTTTTTTACAAGCTCGGCGACCTCGGGGATCGTCCTTGTTGTCGCAGCGTTATCAAGATATACTTCCATTTTATACTCCGGTATTATCAGCTTTTTGTTCGTTACCGTTCACGGTTTTTGACGCCGCTTCCTCTATCATAAACATCAGATTTGCAAGGACTGCGATCGCGGCAGTCTCCGTGCGAAGGATCCTGTGTCCCAGAGAGATCACCCTGCCTCCGGCATTTGCCACCGCATCGACCTCTCCCGTCTCAAAACCGCCCTCGGGACCGATAAATACTGCTATGCTTGCCGATCCTCTTCCGACCGAAAGCCTTAACTCCTCTATTGTCTGATGATCCTCACACAGCTCGTACGGGATCAGTATTATATCCGATGATGCCGCATGCGCTATCGCGTCATCCATATTCATTACGGAAAAAACCTCCGGAACGATCCCCCGCCCGCTCTGTTTGGCGGCTCCTTCCGCGATCCTTTGCCACCGCTCTTTTTTCTTTGATGATTTTGCCTCATCGAGCCTCACGACACATCTTGCGGTGCGCACGGGGATTATCTCATATACACCAAGCTCAACCGCCTTTTGGACAA
>JAGBOK010000131.1 GCA_017633905.1 Eubacterium sp.
CGAGAGGAACGAATCGCGTATAGCGGAACTTAAAAAACAGCTTGTAAGGATCATGGAAGAGTTGAAACTGCTGGGAGTGAAGAAGGAGGAGATCAATGATTGTTGGAAGTGATATATGTAAATGCTTCGGAGATAAGATGGTTCTTGACAAGGCAAGCTTTCATGTGGAAAAAGGAAGCGTATACGGGCTTGTGGGGCCAAACGGCAGCGGCAAGTCAACACTTATCAGACATATCATGGGGATATTCAAACCGGATTCAGGTTGTGTATATGTAGATAAGGAGCCTGTATATGAGAATGTGGAAATAAAGTCAAAGATTGCGTATGTTCCGGATGAGATATACTATACAGGCGCCATGACGATACTTGATATGGCTGATCTGTACGCGGGGATGTATCGAAGCTTTGATCCCGTCAGACTTGATAAGCTCATAGATGCTTTCTCAGAGCTTGAAAAAAATCTGCAGTTCAGAAGAATGTCCAAGGGTATGCTAAAGCAGGCTGCCGTGATACTCGCCATGTGTATAAGGGCTGAGGTCATCGTTCTTGATGAGCCGATGGACGGACTTGACCCCTATGCCAGACACAGGGTATGGCAGCTGATACTTGATTCGGTGGCAGCAGAAGGGACAACGGTTCTGGTATCATCACACAACTTACGGGAACTTGAGGATGTGTGTGATCATGTGGGGATCATAGACCATGGCAGGATAGTAAAGGAGGGCTCGTATGATGAGCTCATGGCATCCGGGGAGATGACGCTTGAGGATGTTTTTATCAAAGAGGTAGGAGGTGCAGACGATGGGTTCTCAGACATCTTTTCTTAATAAAAAGCTGTATGCAAAGGATATAAAAAGGTTTTTTCCTTTTGTTATATTTGTCTTGGCGTGCATTCTTCTGTTATTTGTGGTGCCTGCTTATATGCGGGGATCATACGGAGGAGCGTTTTATTCGACAGCAATACTGTCATTTTCCACACATCCTTTGGTGGTAGGAACAGTCAGTCTGATATCCGCGCTTATGGTTTTTTCATATCTTAACCAAAAGAAAAGTGCATACATGCTTCATTCGTTTCCGGTGAGCAGAGCCGGGCATTTTTTCAGCCATTACCTCTCGGGACTTACCTTTATTCTAATGATAGCTGTCTCTGCTTATGGATGCGTGCTGCTGCTAAACCTGACATCAGATGGTGTCACGGATTGGAATAAAATTCCTGTCATGCTTTGCGGCAGTCTGATAGAAATAGTATTTTTCTACAGCATGGCAGTATTTGTATGTATGGTGTGCGGCAATATAGTACTCAGTATAGTTACATTTGGTGTTTTGAATGTATTGTATATTTTTGTGAATATTATCCTGGAGATGATCAACTCCATGGTTATCACAGACACTATAGTTATGGATCCCGGTGCGGTCTGGGATATTGAGGAGGGAATATTCAGCGCATTTTTCCCTGTCGGATATTTTGCGAAGTATGTGAGCGTGTACTCACCGGCTTTCGGAGTTCAGGACTCAGGAAGCCTGTATGGACTCGGAATGGCTGCGCTCATGCTGATCCCTGCTGTATGTTTTATAATACTTGCATTTATCCTGTACCGAAACAGAAAGATAGAAAATACCGGAGAGATGGTTGTGTTTTCATGGTGCAGGGTAGTATTCCGGGTAATATTTACGGTGTGCGGGGCATCTCTTGTTATGGCACTTATGCTGATAATGAGTGTAAGTACATTATCACATGATGTAGTGAAAAATACGATAACCGTAATACTAATATTGATAATAGGCGGAGCGATAAGCTTTGTCATATCAGAGATGATACTTAACAAAACCGTACATATTTTCAAGAGAAAAATGCCCGTCCTGCAGGGGATCATACCGGTTGCCATCATGATAATACTGGTGAGCATGGCAGCTGGAGGACTCTTTACGCCTGCTGCCGTTCCGGGTGCATCTGATGTGACACTGATCACCTATAGCGGATGGAATGATGATTATAACAAGTATGTAGTTACAGATCCGTCAGCAATAGAAAAAGCATTGCAGTATCAGAGCGAGCTTCTTAAGGATGAAAAAATAACCGCTGATGCAAATGAATATTTTAACAGCAGGGAGGTCGACGGGAGCTGGGATATGCTGGTCGTGGATGTTTATTCGGGCGATAGCATCATCAGAAAGTATACCTATCCATACAGACCGGAAAGCAAAGAAAAGATAATATCTTCATATATGGATATTGTGAATGATCCTGCTTACATAGAGACTGCCGTTTTCGGTGATGAACCGGATAATATGAGAGTGCTGAGCGCCAGATTTATTAACAGAAAAGACGGCGGAGGTATCAGGTGGATAAAAGAAGGACAGCTCACAGCAGAACATAAGGATACGGATGATGGTATGATATCATCTATTGATTATATATCAGATGATCTAAAGGATACGGATGGAGTCCTGATCGTTGAAGGTCTGAATATGGACGAGCTTTATATGGCTGTCAGAGAGGATCTGCGGGAGGGAAGGATGCTTCCCTGCAATATTGTGTATTCCGGTGATTTCTCAATATCTAATCCGGAGTGTTTTGGTGTGATAGAAATGAGTATGAGCGATTTACTTCAGGAAGAGGACAATGATCTGAATGATTCATATCTCATGGGAAAGACTAATAAAGAGGTGAGAGTAGCGATCACATCGGCTTCCATAAAAACGAAAGAGCTGCTAAGAAAATACGGTGCGATAATATAAGAACGTGCGCATTATAGAAAAAACGGTGATATCTCCGGGACGGAAATATCACCGTTTTTAAATTCGTGTTCAATGCCGTGAGTCTGAGAGGTCTTATCCGACATAATCCTTGGCGTAGGCTCTCTTGACAAGCTTTGTGCTGACTGTTCCCTCGGGTATATAGCCTGCCGTATCAGTCGAGGTGGCTTTTGGTTGCAGATAAAATGACATCTGCCTGATAAACAGTATCTTGCCTTCGGCATCCAAAAAGAGAAGATCAGCAGTTCCGTTGACGGTCTTTTTGGATTTGTTTTTGAAGGTAAATGACATAGATGATTCGGTCTGTGAGGTCATCTTGATATTTACCTTCTTTGTCATATTGGTGTATTTGTAGCTTGGGTTTCTCGTCCATGTCTGTACACCGCCCGTAGCTGCAGCTACATATGTGTCCTGAATATCAAATGAAACTGTTTTATAAACCGTAGCTCCCGGCACCAGATCATAAACCTTGAAGGATTTTTGCTCAACAGTAGTGCCGTTCTGATCGATGAGAGCGTACAAAACCTCAGCATCCGAAACAAAGACTCCTGATTTGTTTACTACCCTGAAAGCAACGGTAGAGCTGTATTTTCCGGAAGCTGTTTGCGATACACGGATGTCACATTCCGTAGTGAACTTTGCCTTCTTTACCGTGACATAATATCTGATCACGCTTCCTCTTTTGCTTGTGATGGTAACGGTTGCCTTGCCGGCTTTTTTCTTTTCATAATTTCCTCCCGTTTTTATGATTTAAAACCCTATTAGTTCCCGTCAACAACGTTTTTGAGATTTCTGATGCTCTTTAGCACTTCATCAGTCTCGCCTGAGATAGTGTCTGAGTTCATAGCGATCTCCTGAAGTGTCTCATTGACCTCCTGTACGGCGCGGTTGACCTCGTGCTGTGACTCCTCTATGGTGCCGACTATGGAATTGATGGTATCGACAGATGCCGTGAGCTCTTCGGCTGCAGCACCAAGATCCGCACTGATCTCAGCGTAGTATGAAGCATCTCTGTCATAGTCATTGGCAAGAGCTTCAAGTCCTTCGTAGTCAACAACAACCTTGGTATCAAGGAATTCCAAAATATTGTTGCTCTCATTTGAGAGAGTGTCCACGCTGTTTAGAACTTTGCTTGTGAGGTCATTGACCTTGTCTATCTCATCGCTTGTGTTCTGGGCGAGGGTTCCTATTTCGGATGCGACCACCGCAAATCCCTTGCCTGTCTCACCGGCTCTTGCTGCCTCTATGGAGGCGTTCAGAGCGAGCAGATTGGTCTGGTTTGCGATAGCCTGTATTGACTGCGATACACCTACGATCTCGTTTATGATCTTTGCTCCTTCGATCGCAGCTTCCAATTTCTCACGGCTCTCATGTGTGATCTCAAGGGCGCTGTTTTTGTTTCGGATGATATCCGGAACCATCTCTTCAACATGCACCTGTATGTCGTGGGCTTTTTCTGCCATTTCCTGTGCTTCGTTGGCAAGCTTGTCGACCGCAACACTAACCTCAGAGCAGGTCATGCTGATATTTTTGATGCTCTCCGTCTGTGTGTCAACACTGGCACCGGTCTCCTCCATGGCTGCACTGATGGTTGTGATCTCTTCGTTCATATCACCGATCTTTGAGTGTGCATCACTCATCATATCTTCTATGGCAGTTGATTCGCCTCTTGTCTTGTCGATCGTAGCAAGAAATCTTTCTTTGAGTACATCTATAAGGAAACGTATTTTTGAGCCCTCGGTTTTACCCTTCAGGACTGATTCATCATCGATCAGATTGTCAACAACGAACTGTTCCATCTCCTCCAATGGCTGCAGGCTTTTCTTGACGAGGATCAGCATGAGTATTATCACGAGCGTGATCGCTGCCGCAGTGATGAGTATGCTGATGATGAGCAGGACATTGAGGATACCCGTGACCTTGCTCTGCCTTGCTGCCACGCCAAATACCCATCCGCACGAGGATATATCACCTGATGCGAAGTATGTAACACCGCCTTCGTAGTCACCGGTAGCTATGACCTCGGATGCGGGGGAGCTTATGATCCCTGATATATCAGGCATTGCGGTTGATACTGCGGTCGTTATCTCCTCACCGGGCATCCACTCGGAATTGGGATGAATGATATAATTGCCGCTCGCATCGACCAAAAAGCCGTATTCGCGATCTTCATTGGCAGCCTCTGTGATCTGGGTGAGCGTATCAAGCGTATAGTCGACACCTATAACACCATAGAGCGCGCCATCGATCATGACAGGTGTCGCTACTGTCACGCACATTCCTCCGATCAGAACGTCCATATACGGATCGGTAACTATGGTCGTTCCTGCTTCCTTTGCCGCCTTGTACCAGCCTCTCTCCGTGGGATCATAACCCTCGGGTGGTTCTGCGTTGGCGTCCATCTGAACGAAGTCCTTTTTTTCTGAACCAAAATAGCAGTTGAGCAACTGGTCACGTCCCTGTCCGGATGCTGCAAGGAGCTTTTGAATCTGGTCTATATTTGGAGTTCCTGAGGCGACTATGGCGGTGTTTATGCCTTCTGCCATGGTTTTTTCACCGGAGATCCAGTTATTTACCTCTGCAGCTCTCTGATTCGCTTTGGACTGGAGTCCCTCTCTTGCGGATGCGTCCATGTTGTAACCAAACATCATAAGTGATGTCACCGCTAACGCTATCATTGCTATCGCAACGATAATGATAACGATTGATGTGAGTTTTCCTCTGATTGTCTTGAACATTTTGTCCTCCTGAAGAATAGATTTCCCACTAACTATTGCCTGTACCGTAAACTGCCATGGAGATGAATCTGAACAGCGTTTCTTTAATATAATACTACACAAAACACGAAACGTCAAGAGTCAAGATTTTTAGGAAAACGCTGATCAAACCGGGTTTCCATGAATTGCTCCGCATGGATGCGAAGCATGGCAGTTTCAAAAAAAACTAACCTTTGGTTAGTATATAAATCAAAGCTCCCGGTGTATAGTTTCTTGTGACGGATCGTTATAATATGGAGGATCAAAAATGCTCAGATCACAGAAAATAACAGCGATATGTATGGCAGCACTGCTTGCGGTCGCACTGCCGGCGGTACCCTCGAATGCAGCCGGACTTCGCAGTGAGCCAAAACAAGCGGGTATTAAGTCTGCGTCATGTGTCAGACAGGTAAAGACTAAAAAGAGGTACTGCGTTGTAGAGGGAGGCATAGTGCTCATAAAGGATACCGCGCTTTTTACTAAGATCAAAAGCGTAAAGGTGTCTGATGAAGAGGGCATAGAGACGGTCGTCGATCCCGGATCAAACATAAAGAAAGTCTACAGTATTGCAGACCACGCGTACAACGGAGTATTTGTCAAGGGGAAAAAGGCGGGCTCTTATAAGGTCACGGTGCGTGCCGGCAAAAAGAAAAAGTATGTGTACAGGGTGAAAGTCCTGTCTGCAGCAGATACTGAGAAGAAAGCGCTGAATGCGCTTGATGAGTGCGTGGCAGGGTTGGATCCTTCCGTGGATCACAGACCGGCATTTATCGACTTCAACGGAGACGAGATCCCGGATCTTTTGGCAGATAACAGGATATATGCCTATCAATATGATAAGGATAAAGTCGTATCCTTCAAGACAGGGCTTAAGAGAGACAGCATTCGGGATATCTATGTGTCGAAGGATGCTCATATAGCATATATCGGAGTTGAGCCGGATTTGTCAAAGAAGAAACAAGGAGAGACTGCACCGTATGTAGTCGCCGGAAGATATTTTATTTTTGACTATTCCGAGCCGTTTAGTGTACTCAGCAAGGTGGAGCTTTATGCCCTGTTAGATGGTGAGGACAAGATCGCTGCCTACTGTTATCATGACTCAAGTTATGATCAGGATGATCTCTGGTATGATGTTTTTACCTATGAGGACTGGCAGGCGAAGCTGCTTGAAACGGGGTTTGAGAGGGTATCGCCGCCGTTTGGCGATAAATACTGAAAAGGAGGCAGGTAAAAGATGAAAGGAAGAACAAAGAGATTTTTATCATCGGTATGTGCGGTATTTCTCGCATTTTTGATGATAGGACAGACAGCTATGGGGAACGCTGTAAACTCGATCGC
>JAGBOK010000132.1 GCA_017633905.1 Eubacterium sp.
GAACAGTGTCTTGATATAATTGGTATCCCGGAAAGTCAGTGGGAAATGTACAGAGAAAAAATAGAGAAAAAGCTGGGACTGCAGCCAGCTTAAGCTTGCTCAAAATACGATTTTACAGATGAAAAACTATCTACACCCTCGCCAGTATCTGTCTCACTGAGGATAAATAACCGCTGCCAAAGTGATCATAGCTCACCGCATGCATGGCAGCTAATTCTGTCCCGAAGGTCTCCCAATACTTGTCTATTTTTCTTTCGCTCCTTATAAATGACAGCAATAAAAATGAATATGAATTCCCATCGGTGCCATATCCCAAAACCTCCGGCACACCTATCGCGTGAGTGTTAGCAATCGCCTTCAGACCAGACATCTCGGCGGTAAAAAACGGAGCATTTTTAACAGTATTTGTTTTCATAAAAATACAACCGCCATCACTTAACTCAAGTGCATATGCATTGTTGATATCACCACCGCTTACAGGTCGCTTGTTTACAATATGAACACTGTCACCGACAATATCATGTATTGCTGTAATTAAAGAAGTATAGTTTTTTTAATGTTGTGTTGCCATGTTTTTTTCTCTTTCATAAGCTAAAGTTGTTTCTTTCATCATCATACAGGAATTCTCGTTATTTGACAAGTTCAATAGGCATCGGTTTTTCGGCACTTATGACTGGTTTTAGTAGCGATTTTGAAGATGTGTATTTCTTATAAAATCCTACAAAATTTGACATATTATTTACTCGTCCGGGCATGAGCCGGGTATAAGATTTTTTTGAAGCCACATTAAAAAATATCAAGTGGGGTTGAATCGTTTATCCAAAAGGGGGCGCATGAGCGTTTCTTTTTTTTTTCAGTGATTTTCTCAAATTCTTCTTGATTGTTTTCACTATATGTAGTAGAATTAGAACAGTGCTACCCATACGGTGGCGGTTAGCCCTCTTTTTCGGAGGGTATCTATATAAGCCCTCTGAGGTAACTGTTAGCAGTTTGCTGAAAGCTGTCCACTCGTGGATAGACTAAAAGGGGGTGAGTGGATGACGGTACTGGATTTCATTGCCATTATTGGCTACACCGTTATGGTGTTTGAGTCCGGCTATCGCCTCGGACGCAAATATAGAAAATAGCCGCCTCCCTCGAAAAGACGCGACTATTTTCGTAATCATTTTCTTGGGCTAACCTCACTGGGTAGCACCTTTTATGCTTAAAGTATATACTATTCCGGGGATTATGTCAATATCAATTTTACGTGGAAGTCAGATAAAAAAACACTTGACAAATCAGTCAAATTGCGGTAAAATGCGATTTGTTGTAAAACTTCATAAGAAATGCAGGTGTAGTTCAATGGTAGAACACTAGCCTTCCAAGCTAGATACGAGGGTTCGATTCCCTTCACCTGCTCTGTGAAAAACCTCGCAAACACCGTGTTTTCGGTAATCGCAAGGTTTTTTATTTATATCAGGGAAACACCGATTGACTTTTGTGAGTGGTTGGTGTATCATGATGAGACATGAATGAGGTGAATGTGGATCAGTACTTTGCGAGCACTCTCTTCAGCGCATCGACGATCCCTGACTTTCTCGGATTGTCAGAGAGTTCGACGGTATCTATGAGAGCAGAGATCTTGGCGGGCTCATCCGTCTTCAGATAGATCTCGGCAAGCTCGGTGTAGTCGGTGAGCTTTACGGATCCACACTCTATGAGAGAAAGATACGTTGCGGCTGCAAGGTCGTGCATATCCCGTCTTTCATAGCCTCTTGCGAGATTGGTGAGCAGCAGCAAAAAGCTTGAATAGTTGCTGTCATAGTTAGAGAGGGTTTTAAAATTCCCGATGCCGTATTTGAGCTTAAGATCCGTGTTGGTATATTCTGACAGATCTATCATGGGTTCTCTCAGCAGCCCCTTAAGCTCTTTTATATATCCCGTGACATCATCCTCATCGGTGAATGTTCCCTCGGGAGCGACAGGGATTATGCTTTCTTCAAAATGAAGAAGGGGGATATCGGAAATATCCCGTTTGGGAGCATGGTTTGCCTCCAGCTCTCTTGCCCAGAACTCATCTTCCTTTTTTTTGGCTTCGCGGGATGACTTCTTCATCTCGTACTGTGTCCAGGCAATAAATATTATAAATATGATTATAAAAACAGGTATTGTTATCATTTGGACAGCTCCGTTATAAAATTGTACAACCGCAGCACATATACAGTGCACATGGATCCTGAAAGGGGGTTATATATGCTCAACCGCAAGAAACAGCGTCTTGTAGCAGCTATCATCGCAGGACTGTTGATACTTTCAATGGTATTCGGTCTGGTCGCGTCGATAGTGTGAAACAGTTGCCTTTTCTCACAAGATATGCTACAATACCCCACATGGCATCATAGATGCTATTGTAATACTTTTTCCTGAAAAATTCAAGAATAAAAGAAGTAACAGCTACAATCGGAGGTGCATCATGCGTGATAGGAACAGACCGCATTATCGTCCGGCGCTATTTGTGATAGCGATCATGATAATGCTCATTATTTCCTATGTGATGATTTTTTATATAAATAATAAGCCTGATGAGAACAGGGTCATTAACGGTGTGTATGTCGAAGACATAAATATCAGCGGGATGACTGCTGATGAGGTGCAGGGAGTCATAGATGCCTACGCCGCGGGCAAGATAAACCGCACTCTGCATATGGATGTAAACGGAAACATCATCGATACGACACTTGCGGAGCTTGGGTATCAGCTCGATGAGAATGACGTGATAGCTCAGGCTATGAGACTTGGCAAGGAGGGCAATGTATTTACCAACTACGCCGAGATCAAGCACATAGAGGCAGAGCATGTCAACTATGACCTCTCTTTTTCTTATTCTGATGAACTGCTTACGAAGTTTATAAAGAAAAAATGCAAGAAAAAAGCCAAGAAGCCGGTTGATGCTACGGTAAAGCTCGTAGACGGAGAGATCAAATACACCAAGGCAAAGACCGGACTGGCAGTAGATGTTGATGCTACCGTCTCGGCAGCCAGAGAAAAAATAGACCAGACTTCCGACGGAGACATAGATGTGACGGCGGTAGTCACAGTCAAAGAACCCAAGGTCACTGATGAGACAGCCAGAAAGTGCAAGGACAAGATCGGTTCTTTTTCTACGGGATATTCGTCTTCAAACGAGACGAGAGCCAAGAATCTCGCAAACGCCGCAAGACTTATCAACGGCAGCGTGGTCATGCCCGGAGAGACTTTCTCGGTGCATGATACCATATCGCCTCTTACCGAGGAAAATGGTTATTACAATGCTCCGTCATACAGCAAGGGCGAGGTCGTTGACTCCATAGGCGGCGGAGTGTGTCAGGTATCAACTACCCTCTACAATGCAGTGCTTCGCGCCGAGCTCGAGGTTGTCACAAGAGCTCCGCACTCGATGGTTGTCAGCTATGTGAAGCCCTCGATGGATGCTGCGATAGCGGGTGATTACAAGGATTTTAAATTCAAAAACAACACAGAGGTTCCCGTTCTCATACGCGGGGAGTCCGGCGGCGGCACCATATGGTTCAATATCTACGGAGAGGAGACCAGAGATCCGGACAGAACCATAGAGTTTGTATCAGAGGTATTGGAGACAATAGAGCCCGGTGAGGATATAGTTACCTATGATGATACCAAGCCGGTGACATATTCAGAGGTCACACAGTCTGCCCATACGGGTTATGAGGCGCAGCTGTGGAAAATAGTCACGGAGAACGGCAAGACGACGAAGACCCAGGTCAATTCAAGCTCATACAAGGCGGTTCCGCAGCACGTTATCAAGGGGACAAAGCCCGTTGAGGAGAAACCGAAGCCGACCAAGGAGCCGGTAGTCGTAGAGGAGGAGCCCGTGGAGGAAGAAGAAGAGGAGATAGAGGTCGAGGAGTAGTTCGATGGGGAACTTCCTGACAGTCCGGTGTCCGGCTGTCAGACAAAAGAGTAATCTCGAAAATCCTTTGGCAGTGTGACAAACCGGAGAGAAAAAATGTCAGATGAAACCAGGAACAATATACTTCAGATAGGGCGTGTGCCGGAGAAGGTCATGAGACGCTCGGTATTTAGCCAGTTAAAGGTCAGAAGACCCGAGGTTCTCATACATATAGGCGTTGGCGAAGACTGCTCTGCGATAGAGGCAGGCGAGAATGAAGCCTTTGTGTTCACTGTGGATCCTATGGCAGGCATTACTGAGGATATAGGCAAGATAGCATTCCAGATTGCTGCCAATGATGTAGCGGCGTCGGGAGCCAAGACGATAGGGATGCTTGTTGATATCGCTCTTCCGGTCGGAAGCACCGAGGAGGAGTTGAGAAGGATAGTCCGGGATATCGGTGTGCTTTCTGAGCATTACAACGTGGAGATACTCGGAGGTCATACCCAGGTCACGGATGCTGTCAACAGACCGCTGGTGTCCATCACGGGTGTAGGCAAGACCGACAGGGAGTCATTGTTCGCGTCATCAGGTCTGTCTCCGGGTGATGAACTCGTCGTGACCAAGTGGATAGGACTTGAAGGGACTGCGATACTCGCATCCGAGAAGATGGAGGAGCTAAAGAAAAAACTCCCCGCGGATCTGGTAAAGAGAGCGGCAAGATTCTCCGAGCAGATGAATGTTATGTCTGAGAGCGAGGTCGCAAAGGAAGTCGGAGTATCTGCGATGCACGATGTGACAGAGGGCGGTATATTCGGAGCTCTCTGGGAAATGGGCGTGGCATCGGGAGTAGGTTTTGAGGTAGATATAAAAAAGATACCCATCCGTCAGGAGACTATTGAGATATGTGAGATATTTGACATCAACCCGTATATGCTGATGTCAAGCGGCTCCATGCTCATCGGAACTCCCAAGGGGAATCTTTTGGTAGATATGCTTGAAAGTGCCGGGATCCATGCGGCTGTCATCGGTTATGTCATAGAGGGAGCCGACAGGATCGTGAGAAACGGCGATGAGAAGAGATATTTGGAACCACCGAATGGAGATGAGCTGTACAAGGCTATAGGGGGAGCATAACATGAGAGACAAAATACTTAAAACTCTGTCAAAAAATGCAAGACTTTCTTCTTCAGATCTTGCGGCGATGCTTGATATGAGTCCGGAAGAGATCAAACAGATAATATCCGATATGGAAGATGAGGGGATCATCTGCGGATACCCCACGCTTATCAACTGGGACAAGACCGGCGATGAGAGGGTGACTGCGGTGATCGAGGTGAAGACTGCCCCCGAGAGAGGACGCGGATTTGACAAGATCGCTGCGAGGATATACCAGTTCGATGAGGTAAAGGATGTATATCTGATGAGCGGAAATTTTGACTTTACGGTTATTATAGATGGAAGCAGCATGAAGGAGGTCGCGAGATTTGTGACCAACAAGCTGGCTCCGATGGAGTCCATCGTAAGCTGTGCCACATACTTTGTCCTAAAAAAATACAAAGAACACGGTATTACGATCGAGAAGCTCCACGATACCGATGAAAGGCAGTTGATAACACCATGAGAGACCCTATATCAAAAAAAGTGAGAGGTCTGCAGCCTTCGGGCATCAGAAAGTTTTTTGATCTTGCGAGCACGATGGAAAACGTAGTCTCTCTTGGCGTGGGCGAACCGGATTTTGATACTCCCTGGCATATCAGGGAGGAGGGGATATACGCGCTGGAAAAGGGCAGGACCTTCTATACATCCAATTCAGGTCTGTTAGAACTCAGAGAGGAAATAACAAAATATCTGAAGCGAAGATTCTCGCTCGAATATGAGACCGGCGAGGTGCTTGTTACTGTTGGAGGCTCTGAGGCTATAGATATCGCATGCAGGGTGATGCTTGACCCGGGAGATGAGGTGATCATCCCGGAGCCCTGCTTTGTATCCTACTATCCCTGTGCCGTGATGGCAGGTGCGACACCCGTGAGACTTCCGCTGTATGCAAAGGATCAGTTCAAGCTCACTGCCGAGAGACTTCTGTCTGTGATCACTGAGAAAACGAAGCTTCTCGTACTGCCGTTTCCAAACAATCCCACCGGCGCCGTGATGAGTGAGGATGAGTTAAAAACCATAGCGGATATTGTTAAAAAGCACGATATATATGTGCTTTCCGATGAAATCTATGCGGAGCTCACATATACCGGCAGGCATGCTTCGATAGCCTCCCTTCCCGGAATGAAGGAACGGACAATTGTGATCAACGGTTTTTCCAAGGCATACGCCATGACGGGATGGCGCCTCGGCTACGCATGTGCCCCTGTAGAGATCATGAAGCAGATGGTCAAGGTTCACCAGTATGAGATCATGTGTGCGCCGACCACGAGCCAGTATGCCGCTATAGAGGCAATGAGAAACGGTGACGGCGATGTGGAGTTTATGAGAGAGAGCTACGATGAGCGAAGGAAATTTTTGGTACATGAGCTGAACGAAATGGGGCTTACCTGCTTTGATCCGGGTGGCGCATTCTATGTATTTCCGAGCATCGGGATCACACATATGACCTCCGATGAGTTCGCGACAGAGCTTCTTAATGAGCAGAGAGTAGCAGTGGTTCCGGGTACGGCGTTTGGTGAGTGCGGAGAGGGCTTTTTGCGCATTTCCTACGCTTATTCCATAGAGAATTTAAAATTTGCGCTTGAGAAGATAAAATTATTTGTAGACACGAAGAGATAATTGTGTTATAATGTCATTTGAATTGTGACGCTTATGAGTGTGTAGACAGGGTGAATACAGGATAGGATAGACCCAAAATTATCCATAGACAGGAGGGCAGATTATGGCAACGCTTAATGCTGAACATATAAATCCGTTTTTGATGACAGCTAAAAAGATACTCCAAGATGTGTGTTTTGTGGAGGTTGCCATCCAAAAGCCCATGCTTAAAGAGGCGTCCTTTGGCAAGGATGACTGGGTCATCATAGTAGGTGTCACGGGTGAGATGAGAGGTCAGGTTCTCATCGCCATGTCAGAGAAAAATGCATGCGCGATTGCATCCAAGATGTGTATGACGGAGATCAAGGCTATAGATGATTTTGCCGCATCAGCTTTGTCGGAGCTTGGCAATATGATCATGGGAAATGCCTCTACCGTATTTTCATCATCAGGTATCGGTATAGATATCACACCTCCGACTCTTTCTCACGGTGAGGTCAGCTTCACATCGACATATACGAAGTCTCTTTGTGTACCGATGGTGTTTGACGGCGGTGGGATCGATCTGTTCCTGGCACTCAAGCAGGAAAGCTGATATGACATGTTGA
>JAGBOK010000133.1 GCA_017633905.1 Eubacterium sp.
GAGACGGAAATCTGTGATTTCCGTGGTCGAGCTTAGGCTGTGCCTTGGAGAGTGACAGCCGTGAATAGTAACGATCTATCAGAGGGAGAGGGATGTTTGAAAATCAAGCATCCCTCTTGACAATGCATCAAAGGATTGGTAAAATAGGTGGCGTGTGATTTTTAGGATCAAGAAGGAGCAGCAAGATGAGCAAGGTTGTATTATCGATCCTCGTGAACAACACCTCGGGTGTTTTGTCAAGAGTAGCGGGGCTTTTTTCAAGGAGAGGCTACAATATAGACAGCCTGACGGTCGGCGAGACCGAGGATCCGAAGATATCAAGGATGACGGTAGCCGTTACCGGAGATGATATAGTGCTTGACCAGATACAGAAGCAGGTCAAGAAGCTTGAAGATGTCAAGTCCGTCAAGCTCCTCGCGGATGAACATTCCGTTTACCGTGAGCTGGTTCTCATCAAGGTCAGGGCGACCAGAGAGGATCTGCAGACCATAAATGCCATTGCGGATATATTCAGGGGCAAGATAGATGACATTTCAGATGGTTCCATGATCATTGAAATGACAGGTAACCAGGCAAAGGTGGATGTTCTCATCAAGCGCATGGAAGGCTATGGGATCAAGGTTTTGGAGCTGGTGAGGACAGGTATCACGGGACTTGCCAGAGGAGACGCCTGAAAGTGGAAAGCTATTCTCCGGCAAGGAGTTTTCGGACAGTCTGCCGGCGAATGTATGGAAGAATAATTAGTGTTTCAACACTTTTTATCAATACAATTTTTTAGGAGGAATGTATCATGTCAGAAGCAAAAATTTTCTATGAGAGCGATTGCGACCTCTCTGCCCTGGACGGACAGACTATTGCCGTGATCGGTTATGGTTCACAGGGACATGCGCAGGCACTCAATGCCAAGGAGTCCGGATGCAATGTCATCATCGGTCTCTATGAGGGGTCTAAGTCATGGAAAAAAGCAGAGGAGCAGGGATTTGAGGTTTATACCGCTGCTGAGGCAGCTGCAAAAGCAGATGTTATCATGATCCTTATCAATGATGAGAAGCAGGCTGCTCTTTACAAGGAGTCGATCGAGCCGAACTTAAAGCCCGGCAATATGCTCATGTTCTCACATGGCTTCAATATCCACTTCGGGCAGATAGTGCCTCCTGCAGATGTTGATGTTACCATGATCGCGCCGAAGGCTCCGGGTCATACGGTGAGAAGTGAATATCAGGCAGGCAAGGGTACACCTTGTCTTATCGCGGTTCATCAGGATGCGACCGGCAAAGCACAGGAGAAGTCTTTAGCTTATGCGCTTGCTATCGGCGGCGCAAGAGCCGGAGTATTAGAGACAACGTTTCGTACCGAGACAGAGACTGACCTCTTTGGTGAGCAGGCAGTTCTTTGCGGCGGTGTATGCGCGCTCATGCAGGCAGGCTTTGAGACTCTGGTCGAGGCAGGATATGATCCGAGAAATGCTTACTTTGAGTGTATCCATGAGATGAAGCTCATTGTTGATCTCATATATCAGAGCGGATTTGCAGGTATGCGCTATTCGATCTCAAACACGGCTGAGTACGGTGATTATGTAACAGGACCAAAGATCATCACAGAGGATACCAAGAAGGCAATGAAGAAGATTCTTGCGGATATCCAGGACGGTACCTTTGCCAAGGATTTCCTTCTTGATATGTCATCTGCCGGTGGTCAGGTACACTTCAAGGCAATGCGCAAGAAGGCAGCAGAGCATCCTTCAGAGATCGTTGGTGAGAGCATCCGCAAGCTCTATAGCTGGAGCTCAGAGGACAAGCTCATCAACAACTGATGATGTGGGCACATATCTGCTTATAGATCAGGCATTCATTGCTGATATGTGTATCCCATCAGCTGTGAATGGAAACTGTAAATAACATATTTTGTCCTAAACAGCACACTGCGGCGGGAGCTTCCTGCCATGGTGTGCTGATTTGACGTTACTATTCACGCCTGATGGATGCACATATCAGTGATGAATGCTTGCATTCATAAGCAGATATGTGTATCCGTCTGGCTGAATAGTAACTGCAAAAGGCTGTGAGAGGTATAATGATGCGAGGACTGATAGTCAGTGATATAGACGGAACACTGGTTCCGGACGGGCAGAGCGAGGGAGCGCTGGATCCCGAATACTATGAGGTCATAGAGAGACTGATAAAAAAAGGATATGTCTTTGCGGCGTGTTCGGGAAGACAGTATCTGAGCATTTACAAGACCTTCAGACCCATAGCGGATGATATTTATTTTATCTGTGAGGGCGGAGGTATGGTAAGCGACGGGAAAAGGAATATCCTGAGCAGCAGTATCCTTGCCCCCGATACGGTAAATGAGATCATCAGGGATGCAAAGAAGATCCCGCAGCTCGATATAATGATCGCAGGGATAAAAAAGGCATATTGCAGATCAAGAGACAGTGAGATGTACAGATGGATGTATGATGATTACGGCTTTGACATCGAGGCGATTGGGGATCTCGAAAAGGGCGTTGATGACGATGTCTGCAAGGTCTCATTGTACCATCACCATGCCGCGGAACAGCTCACCTCCGAATGGTTCAGACCTAAATGGGAGACAAGGGTGAAGACTGTTCTTGCCGGAATACAGTGGCTCGATATGATCTCTTTCTCATCAGGCAAGGGCAACGCGGTCACATTTTTACAAAAGCATCTGAATATCGGCAAGTCTGAGACCATAGTATTTGGTGACAATCAAAACGACATAGAGATGTTTGGCGCTGCCGGGCTTTCCTATGCCGTTGCCAATGCAAGAGAGGAGACGAAAAAAGCCGCTGACCGCGTGTGCGGATCCATGCGAGAGGACGGGGTTTTGGCTGTGTTAAAAGAATTACTTGTAAATGAATAAAAAGTGTGGTATACTACTAAGACGTGATGCACAAAAAAAGGGGGCTTCTACTGGATCTGATGTTTACTGACATGACGAGGAGGATGTATTTTTATCATGGACAATAAGATCAGTCATGCTTTTTATGGAAGAGGCAAAGGTAAGACATCCGCTGCCTTGGGACAGGCTCTAAGAGATGTCAAAGAGGGTGAGAGAGTCACGATAATACAGTTTCTGAAGGGAAGAGCGGGAGATGATTTTGAATTTCTAAAGCGGCTTGAACCGGAGGTGCAGGTCTTCAGATTTGACAAGAATGCAGTTTGCTACAGGGAGCTGTCAATAGAAGAAAAGGAAGAAGAAAAGCAGAATATCCTGAATGGTATCCATTATGCACACAAGGTCATTGAGACAGGAGAGAGCAACATCATAGTGCTTGATGAGCTGCTCGGAGTGCTCGATCTTGGGATACTTAATGCGGAACAGGTCATAGAGCTGCTCACCATGGAGGGCGACTACAGAAAGCTCTA
>JAGBOK010000134.1 GCA_017633905.1 Eubacterium sp.
CAAGTTACGCAAAAAACATCCGCCATTACTTGACGGATGTTTTTTTGCGTGCTATCATATATAGAAAAAGGACGAATAAGTATATGAAGATCGAGTGGGATTCTGAAAAGGAAGAAATAAATAAAAGGAAACATAAGATAAGTTTTGATCTTGCAAAAAATGTATTTTTTGATGAATTCAGAATAGAGATCTATGATGAATTACATAGTGTAAATGAGGACAGGTACAATACAATTGGATTGGTAAACGATGTGTTATTTGTAGTTTATACAGAAAGAAAAGACAGTTTGAGATTGATATCTGCAAGACTTGCAGATAAAAGAGAGAGGGAACTGTACTATGAGAGTAGAGAGAACATTATATAAAAAAGAAGAATTGACAGAGGAACAAATAAAAGAACTGGAAATTGCGAAGAATTCCCCAATTCTGTATGATGAAGATTCACCGGAACTCACACCGGCTATGGAGAAAGCATTTCTTTTAGCGGCAACTTCCAGAAACAGGGTAAAGAATTCGACAAATGTAAGCTGAATTCAGCGTTTCACAAATATATAGTATGGTCAAGTATAAGGAGAGGAAAAATGTTAGATATCAGGTTTGTTCGTGAAAATCCGGACGTGGTAAAGGAAAACATCAAAAAGAAATTCCAGGAGCACAAGCTTCCTCTGGTCGATGAGGCAATCGAGATCGATGAAAAGAGGCGTGAGGTTCAGGGAAAGGCTGATGCGATCAGGAATGAGAGAAACAAAAAGTCCAAAGAGATCGGCGGTCTCATGGCTCAGGGAAAAAAGGATGAGGCTGAAGCCATCAAGGCTGAGGTTGCAGCCAGAGGCGAGGAGCTGAAGGCTTTAGAAGAGCAGGAGGTGACTCTTGCAGAGGAACTAAAGAAACGAATGATGGTGATCCCCAATATCATTGATGACAGTGTTCCGATCGGCAGGGACGACTCCGAGAATGTTGAGGTGGAGCGTTACGGTGAGCCGGTGGTGCCGGATTTTGAGATACCGTATCATACTGAGATCATGGAGAAGCATAACGGTATTGACCTCGACGCGGCCAGAGAGGTCGCCGGCAACGGGTTTTATTATCTGATGGGCGATATTGCGAGGCTTCATTCCGCAGTTATTGCCTATGCAAGAGATTTTATGATAGACAGGGGCTTTACATACTGTGTGCCTCCGTTTATGATCAGATCCAATGTTGTTACGGGCGTCATGTCCTTTGAAGAGATGGATGCCATGATGTACAAGATCGAGGGAGAGGATCTATACCTCATCGGTACATCAGAGCATTCGATGATAGGTAAGTTTATAAACAAGCTGATCCCCGAGGAGGAGCTTCCAAAGACTCTGACAAGCTATTCGCCGTGCTTTAGAAAAGAAAAAGGAGCACACGGCATAGAGGAGAGGGGAGTGTACCGAATCCATCAGTTTGAAAAACAGGAGATGATCGTGGTTTGCAAGCCCGAGGAGAGTCCGATGTGGTTTGACAAGCTCTGGCAGAACACGGTCGATTTGTTCCGATCTCTTGATATACCGGTCAGAACACTTGAATGCTGTTCCGGTGATCTTGCGGACTTAAAGGTGAAGTCTGTCGATGTTGAGGCGTGGTTGCCACGACAGAAAAAATATTTTGAGGTGGGGTCGTGCTCCAATCTCTCCGATGCACAGGCAAGACGCCTCGGTATCAGGGTAAAGGGAAAGGACGGCAAGTATTTTGCCCACACGCTTAACAATACCGTGGTTGCCCCGCCGAGAATGCTGATCGCATTTTTAGAGAACAACCTGAATGAAGATCTGTCGGTCAATATACCTGAGAAGCTGCAGCCGTATATGGGCGGTATGACAAAGATAGGCTGAAAATGTGATTTTCGTGGCAGAGTATGCATGAGATGAGTTATGTGGTCGCCTTTTCCAATCAGGCGATAGAAGAGGCTAAAAGACAGAAAGCGAAAAAAGTTCTAAGCATCACCGTATCAGTCGGAAAGATGACGGGAGTGCTGCCGGAGTATCTGTATAAGTATTATCCGGAGGCTGTATCAGGAACTATCCTCGAGGATTCAGAGCTCATAGTCGAGGAGATCCCGGTAAAAGCCGTATGTGAGAGCTGCGGCAGGGAATATGCTCCTGATAAAGAGCATAAGTACCTCTGTCCGTATTGCGGTGATGGGAGAGGGCGTGTCATAGCCGGCAGGGATGTGGTTCTTGAAAGAATAGAAATAGAGGGTGATCCGATGTGATCACCCTCTTTGCTGCTTTAGACATCAAATCTCGAAATGATGCCTTCAAGCTGATCCATGCTCTCTTCGTTGGACTGGAGTCTCTTGTAGCCGTCGGTGGTAGATTCCGTAACTCTGACTGATCTGTCGGCAACCGAGTGTATGGCTTCTTCTGATCTGTTTATCACATCGGTGATATTCTCGACAGCATCAGATATATCTGAGATGCTGTCTGTCATACTGCTTGTTGAGTCACCTATGCTTGTCATCATATCAATGAAGACCTTGGCATCATTCTCGTAATCTTTTCCAACCTTTTCAAATTCCTCATAATCAGGAAGTACAGTCTCTCCGAGAAAGCCGGTCGTTGTCTCTACACATTTCAGTAGATTGTTGACCGCGAGATTGACCTGCGCTACTATCTCATCTATGTGACCGACAGTCTCTGAGGTCTGGGACGCGAGAGCTCCGATCTCTGACGCAACGACTGCGAAGCCTTTGCCTGCCTCACCTGCTCTTGCAGCCTCTATGGAAGCGTTGAGGGCAAGGAGATTGGTCTGACCTGATATCGCCTGGATATTGTCCGTGAGCTCATTGATCCTTGATACGGCTTTGGACTGCTCTGTGGCTTCAGCTGCATCCGTCATAATAGTCTCATACATTTCTCTGGTCTTTTCCATTGATTTTTCAGTGAAGCTCTCGAGTTCTTTAGCCTTGTTTGCAAGGTCATCGGCTGTACGTTTTCCATCGTCTATGAGTCTGTAGATATCCTCAGAATTATCTCTGGCATTTGCCACCTTGTCATTGATCCCTGCTGCATCGGAAGCAGTAGTGACGAAGCTCGATGCGAGTTCTTCAAGAACCGCGGAGTTATCTTCTGACATACTGTTGTTTTCCTTCATCATATTGTCAAGCTCTGATGTGGAACCGGAAATCGCACTTTGGATAGATTTCATTTTACCGACCATCTCAGAGAGAGAAGTTCTCATAGTCCTGATGGCTCCGGCCATTACGCCGATCTCATCGTGATGTCGGGAAAGCTTGTCTATAGCAGGATCGGTATGAAGTTTAAGCTCCGCTGTGTCATTGATGACGGTCGTGAGTTTTTTGAGTGGTTTGGTCATCGTAAGTCCCAGCAAGAATCCGACAACTATCATGACGGCGATCACGGCAATACCGGCTATGAGAATGATGATCTCCAAGTGGGTCGCATTTGCGTTGATCTCGGATTTTGGTGCTATGAGACCAAGCAGCATTCCATTTGAAAGCTTTTTATAAATAAGC
>JAGBOK010000135.1 GCA_017633905.1 Eubacterium sp.
ACTAAAGCCAAAGATATTTGTTGTAAATACCCTGTATTTCAGACTGCTTACGCTTCCTCTTGCACTGATCCCGTACATAGTCGGACTGTACCATTCCATCAGATTTTATTCAGGTGATGCTCTTGACGGGCTCATAGGTTCTGTCGGCTTTTTTGTCGTGACTACCGCGGCGGCGATGTTTATTTCCTCACCAAAGAAAAATCCGTTTTTAAAGCTTTTTGTTGGAGCGATATGGGTAGCTGTTATGTGGGTAGTAATAAAGCTTTTTGGTGACGCAATATCATATCAGGGGACATTTTATTGGGTGGTTCTTGCCGCATGTGTTGTAGCGAATATGATCCAGATGATATTCTACAGGATCATTGACAAGAGAACAGAGTATGGAATAGATCTTCTTGGCAGGATCAGAGGCTTCAGAAGGTATCTGATCGAAGCTTCGCCTCAGCATTTGGAATCAAGGATAGAAGATGATCCTGAGTATTATTATAAAATACTTCCGTACACATATGTACTTGGTGTTACCGATGCATGGATCAAGAATTTTGAAAGTATAGCGGTGGTGCCGCCTAAGTGGTTCAAAGGCTTCAGAAGCAGTGTGTTTGATTTCCGTCATTTCAACAGGTTCATGAGCAGGACCATGTATTCGGCAGAGAGGAGCATGACGTCCACACCATCATCAAGCAGCAGCGGTGGCGGTCACTCCGGAGGCGGCGGAGGTGGCGGAGGCGGCGGAAGCTGGTGATGAGCATGCATCCTGCCAGAGGTTTACGGACAGCTTTGGTGAATAGTGACCATTGGTGCAAGTGTTATGGACAAACAATATATCTGTATTGATCTAAAGTCATTTTATGCCTCGGTCGAATGTGTCGACCGGGGCTTAAATCCGTTAAACACCAATCTGGTCGTTGCCGATCCGACGAGGACGGAGAAGACGATATGTCTTGCAGTTACTCCTTCTCTAAAGGCTTTTGGTATACCCGGCAGACCAAGGCTTTTTGAGGTGGTACAGAGAGTGAAGGAGATCAATCAGCTCAGGCTTGGTGAGCTTAAAACTCTCAGAGCATTTGGAAAGGAAAAAAGCATATCAGGCACAGACGATAAAAAACAAAATGCAGATGGTTTTAGAGAAAAATCATATTTGGCTGATGAGATCGCAGCCGATCCGTATCTTGAACTTGATTATATCGTTGCGCCGCCGCAGATGAAACGATATATGAAGGTTTCCAATGAGATAGTATCGATATATCTTAAATATATCGCGCCGGAGGATATTCATATTTATTCGATAGATGAGGTGTTCATGGATGTGAGCGCTTATCTTGGGAATTATCACATGAGCGCTCGTGAGCTTGCCATGAAGATGGTAAAAGAGGTTCTGTTTAATACAGGTATCACCGCGACTGCCGGGATCGGGACCAATATGTTTCTTGCCAAGGTCGCCATGGATGTTGTTGCAAAAAAAATGCAGGCTGATGCCGACGGAGTGAGGATCGCGGAGCTTGATGAGATCTCATACAGAGAACAGCTCTGGGATCATCTGCCGATCACTGATATATGGAGAGTAGGCAGAGGTTATAAAAAGAGATTATCAGAGTATGGCATGCATACGATGGGAGATGTTGCCAGATGCTCCATTAACAACGAGGACATACTGTATCAGCTCTTTGGTGTCAATGCAGAGCTTCTGATAGACCACGCATGGGGATATGAGCCGACTGAGATCAGGCATATCAGGCAGTACAGACCACAGACCAACAGTGTCGGTTCCGGACAGGTGCTAAAAGAGCCCTATGTCTATGAAAAGGGAGAGCTGATCGTCCGTGAGATGACAGAGCTTCTTGTTCTCGATCTGGTAAAGAAAAGACTTGTAACTGACCAGATGGTGCTGACGATAAACTATGACAGGCAGAGCCTTGAAGATCCTGCCATAGCCTCCGGCTATCATGGAGAGATCACTACCGACTACTATGGGAGAAAGGTGCCAAAGCATGCGCATGGTACCGCGAATCTTGACCACTATACTTCATCAACCAGACTGATAATGGATGCCGTGACAGGATTGTATGAAAAAATCGTAGATCCAAAACTTCTGATAAGAAGAGTAAATATCACAGCATGTCGTGTCATCTATGAGGATGAGATACCGGAAATAAAGGAAGAACCGAAACAGCTCACCTTATTTGACAGTATCGGTGAGCTTACGGGTATTGTTCCTGATGGCATGGATTTTGAAATGTCAGGCATAAATAAACAGGACGCCAAGGATACTGACAGAAAAAAACATGAAGAACAGTTTGAGGCGGAGATGAAGGAAAGGCGGCTGCAGCATGCCATCCTTGATATACAAAAAAAATTCGGGAAGAATGCGCTTCTAAAGGGGATGAATCTTGAAGATGGAGCAACGACGATTGAGAGAAACGGACAGGTGGGTGGACACAAGGGATGATAAGATCATCGTTGTGTACAACAGATCGATGAAAGCTGTGACCATGAAGCAGCATTGAGGAGATAATGATGGATGAGCTTGAAAGACAGGCAAAAAATACACGGGAAAAATACGCAGATATCATAGATCTGGAGCGTCCGATATCAAAGAGAAAGAAAATGTCAATAGAAGACAGAGCTGCCCAATTTGCTCCATTTGCAGCTCTCACCGGTTATCATGAGTCGGTAGAGCAGACGGAAGGAGAGTACAGTCTTGCTCACGAGACAGGCGGTGTGGAAACAGAAACATTTTATGATTAAAAAAACTTGCAATTAGAATAATAAACAGTTATACTATTGGTTGTTGTATTTTTGAACAGAAAAATAACAGGAGATGCTTTGATAAGCATTTCCCTAAAAAATTACAGGAGGCTATTCAAAATGAAAGAAAAGGTTGTACTGGCATACTCGGGAGGACTTGATACGACAGCTATCATTTCGTGGCTCAAAGAAAACTTTGACTATGAGGTCATCTGTGTATGTATTGACTGCGGTCAGGATGAGGAGCTTGACGGGCTGAATGAGAGAGCTATATCCTGCGGCGCATCAAAGCTTTATATTGAGGATGTTGTTGATGAGCTCTGTGAGGATTTTATCATGCCATGCGTCAAGGCTCATGCAATATATGAGAACAAGTATCTGCTCGGAACATCTATGGCAAGACCGCTCATCGCCAAGAGACTGGTTGAGATCGCGCGCAAGGAAGGAGCAAGCGCAATCTGCCACGGTGCAACAGGCAAGGGAAATGATCAGATCAGGTTTGAGCTTGGTATCAAAGCTTTGGCACCTGATATCAAGATAATTGCAGCATGGAGATCTGACAAGTGGACGCTTGATTCACGCCAGTCAGAAATAGATTATTGCAGAGAGCATGGTATCACACTGCCTTTCTCAGCCGATTCAAGCTATTCAAGAGACCGCAACATCTGGCACATTTCTCATGAGGGCTTGGAGCTTGAGGATCCCGCATGTGCTCCGAATTATGACCATCTGCTTGTGCTCGGTGTAACACCTGAAAAAGCTCCTGATGAGGGAGAGAATGTTACCATGACCTTTGAAAAAGGAGTACCGACCTCTATCAACGGAAAGCAGATGAAGGTAGCTGATATCATAAGAGAGCTCAACCGTCTCGGAGGCAAGCACGGGATCGGTATCGTTGATATAGTGGAGAACCGTGTTGTCGGAATGAAGTCAAGGGGAGTTTATGAGACACCGGGAGGCACGATCCTGTATGAAGCGCACCAGCAGTTAGAGGAGCTGATACTTGACCGTGAGACTACGGAGATGAAGCTGAATATGGGCAACAAGCTCGCCCAGATATGTTATGAGGGCAAGTGGTTCACTCCGCTTCGTGAGGCAGTATGTGCTTTCATAGACAAGACACAGGAATATGTGACGGGAGAGGTGAAGTTCAAGCTCTACAAGGGAAATATCATCAAGCAGGGCACTACATCACCAAACAGTCTGTATGATGAGGATATTGCTTCATTTACGACAGGAGATCTCTATGATCATCATGATGCTGAGGGCTTTATCAACCTGTTTGGTCTATCGACCAAGGTGAGGGCGCTCAAGCTTAACAAATAAAAAATAGCAGACTGTAACACGCAGCCCCGCGGGCGAGTAGGGTGCGATTTTATCTTCCCTACTCGCCTGTTTCGTCTGTAAGCTCTTTTGCATGCTCCTCGCTTCCGTCTATTGATGTGACATCGTATGGTGTACTCTGATATACATAGTAGTTAAGCCAGTTGCTGTAAAGAAGCTGACCGGCGGAGCGCCATCTGACGACGGGTTTTTTCTTCGGATCATCATCGGGAAAGTAATGGGCAGGAACTATCGGGTTTATTCCTTTGATGGTATCCCTTTCGTATTCTCCCGCAAGCGTGGTCGAATCATATTCAGGGTGCCCTATAAAGAAAAACTGAGAGCTGTCTTTACTTTTTAGTATCGCGATACCTACCTCATCGGATACTGCCATTATTTCAAGCTCGGGTCTTTTCTCTATCAAATCACCAGGCACGGTAAAAAGCCTGCTGTGCGGCATATAGAAAACATCGTCAAAGCCTCTGAAAAGAGGGGACTTTTTCTTTAGTGCCCTGTGCTCGAATACGCCTGATGCCTTCACATCAAGCAGTGTCCTGGGTATATTATAATGGTGATAGAGTGCTGCGCATGCACCCCAGCAGCTATGAAGTGTGCAGTGAACATGGGTTTTGGACCATTCCATGATCTCACAAAGCTCCCTCCAGTAGACGACATCCTCAAATCTCGTTTTCTCTAACGGAGCACCGGTGATTATCATTCCGTCAAATTTTCTGTCCTTTACTTTGTCGAACACCGTATAAAAGGTATCCAAGTGACTTTCCTCGACGTGTCTTGGCTGATAGCTCTGCGTCTGCATGAATTCGACCTCGACCTGGATCGGGGTGTTTGAGAGCTTTCTGAGGAACTGCGTCTCTGTTTCGATCTTGGTCGGCATGAGATTGAGAATCAGCACATGCAGCGGACGTATATCCTGATGCATGGCT
>JAGBOK010000136.1 GCA_017633905.1 Eubacterium sp.
TACAAAAGGTCATACACAACGGCTGTCAGGCAATAGTTCTCATACCCGAGATAGCCCTGACACACCAGACTCTTGCGAGGTTTCGGGCTGCCTTTCCCGACAGGATCACGATCCTTCACTCGAGGATGAGCGCAGGAGAGAGATATGACCAGTTCATGAGGATCTACCGTCATGAGGTAGATATAGTCATAGGTCCGAGATCAGCGCTTTTTGTGCCGTTTGACAGACTTGGGCTGATCGTTATGGATGAGGAGCACGAGAACAGCTACCAGAGTGAGAAAAATCCGACATATCACGCCAGAGACGTTGCGGCAGAGAGGGCAAGAAGAGCCGGAGCATCACTGATACTCGGGAGCGCGACACCCTCAGTAAAGAGCTATTATCAGGCGATGAACGGAAAATACAGGCTGATACGCCTGAGCCACAGGGCATCGGGAGCTGACAGACCTTCGGTATATGTTGTTGATCTGAGGGATGAGCTGAAGGCAAAGAACAGATCGATATTCAGCAGGCTTTTGCATGAAAAGATCAGAGACAGGCTTGACAGGCATGAACAGATCATGCTCTTTATAAACAGAAGGGGATATGCGGGATTTGTTTCTTGCAGAAGCTGTGGATATGTGATAAAATGCAGCCATTGTGATGTCTCCATGACCGAACACGGCAGACAGAGCAGAAATCCCAGACTGATCTGTCATTATTGCGGGGATACTGCCCCGATGCCAAGTGTCTGCCCCTCATGCGGTTCGCCCTATATCGCGTCCTTTGGCATGGGGACGGAGAAGGTCTGCGAGCTGGCAAAAAAAGAATTTCCTGATGCGAGGATCATCAGGATGGATGCCGATACAACGAGAAACAAGGACGGACACGAGAGGATACTTTCCGTATTCAGAGAGCATGGGGCTGATATTTTGGTTGGCACGCAGATGATAGCCAAGGGGCATGATATCGGGAATGTGACTCTGGTCGGTGCTATTGCCGCCGATATGTCTTTGTATCAGGATGATTACAGAAGCTTCGAGCGCACATATCAGCTGCTCGAACAGGCAGGGGGACGCTCCGGAAGATCGAGCAAACCCGGAGAGTTCATAATACAGACCTATAACCCCGATTCATACTGTATAGAAGCTGTTGCCTCTGACAGACCTGATTTTTTCTATGAGAGCGAATTGTCATTCAGAAGGCTTGCAGGGTATCCGCCGTACAGGGAGCTGATGAAGATCAGGATATCCTCTGAGGATGAGAAAAAGGCATCGGAAGCGGGGGTCATGATAGATAAGTGGATACGGGGGTCAGCCCGGGATGAGATCGTTACGATAGGTCCTGCTCCCGAAAAGATCTCATTTGTGGGAGACAGGTTCAGATATTCACTCTTTGTGAAGACAGAAAACGCAAATACCATGGACGGAGTGATCTCTATGGTTACGGAAAACATTAATAATACGGGAATGAACAGAAATGTAAGTGTCATTTTTGAAAGGACATGAAGGGAGAAAAAAATGGCTATCAGAAATATTAGGATTTATCCGGATGAGATCCTGAACAAAAAATGCAAGCCGGTCAAGCTTATGAATGACAAGCTGCGCACACTGATAGAGGATATGTTTGAAACAATGTATGATGCTGAAGGAGTCGGACTCGCGGCACCGCAGGTCGGCATACTTAAACGCATTGCGGTCGTTGACATCTCGGAGGAACACGATGATCCTATCGTGATCATAAATCCCGAGGTGCTCAGAACATCCGGAGAGCAAAGAGGTATGGAGGGGTGTTTGAGCGTTCCCGAAAAGGCGGGGATAGTCACAAGACCTAATTATGTGCGTGTCAAGGCATTTGATGAGAATATGGAAGAGCGGATAATAGAAGGCGAGGGTCTCCTTGCAAGGGCTTTGATCCACGAAATAGAGCATCTTGACGGAGGCATGTATGTAGACCATGCCGAAAAAGGCAGACTGTACGGACCGGATGAGGTCAAGGAGGTCATGAAACGGGAGGGTCTTGAATAAAATGCGAGTTATCTTTATGGGAACCCCCGAGTTCTCGCTCCCTGTATTAAAGGCTCTGCATGCAAGTGAGCATGAGGTCACTGCAGTCATCACCCAGCCCGATAAGCCCAGAGGCAGAAGCGGCAAGAGCGTTCCTACTCCCGTGGGGATGTATGCGGGTGAACATGGGATATCTTTGTACACACCTGAGAAAGTCAGGGATCCTGAGTTTATAGACGCCATAAAAAGAATCCCCTGCGATGTGATAATAGTTGTTGCATTCGGACAGATCCTTCCCGGTGAGATCCTTCACTACCCAAAGTACGGCTGCATCAATGTTCATGCTTCCATACTGCCCAGATGGAGAGGGGCAGCTCCGATGCAGTGGGCTATCATTGAGGGAGACGAGGTGACGGGCGTCACTATTATGCAGATGGATGAGGGGCTTGATACCGGTGATATTCTACTCGTGGGTGAGACGGATATCGCACCGGATGAAACGGTACCGACTCTTGGTGAGAAGCTTGCGGATCTTGGAGCCGATCTGCTTATGGAGGCTCTTGACAGGATCTCCGGAGAGGGGTTGGTTCCCATCAGACAGGATGATGAGAAAAGCACCTATGCCAAAATGATAACCAAAGAGATGGGAAGGATAGATTTCTCTGATGATGCAAAAAGCATTGAGAGAAGGATCAGGGGGCTTGCGGTATGGCCGGGAGTCTCATGCGGATACAGGGGCAGGAAATTAAAGCTCTACCGTGCGGCTGTTACGGATGATGAGAGCGGGAAGGCGCCCGGGACAGTTACGGCTGTTACAAAAGGCTCATTTTTTATTCAGACCGGCAGAGGTCAGCTTGAAATTTTGGAGGTTCAGCCGGAGGGCAAGAAAAGGATGGATGCCGGCGGTTTTTTGAACGGTAATCATATCACAGTTGGAGAGGTGTTTGTTTAAGTTGGATATACGCGCTTTCGTATACGAGATC
Source organism: Eubacterium sp. (assembly GCA_017633905.1). Lineage (GTDB taxonomy): Bacteria > Bacillota > Clostridia > Lachnospirales > Lachnospiraceae > Eubacterium_F. The sequence goes on from JAGBOK010000136.1 coordinate 2,969, forward strand.
GTCTATTCGGTTATGGAAAACGGCGGGCGCTCTGATGAATCATTTCATCGTATCATAGAGCGTGAGGATATACCGTCTGAAGACATAACAAGATTAAAGAGAGAAGCATACGGCACCATAGAAAAAACGGTGCTTATCGACGCGATGATAAGGCGTTTTTCTGACAGACCGGTAAAGAAAATGGATCCGGATGTGAGAACGCTGATCAGGATAGGCTTCTATGAGCTGGAGTTCATGGATTCCATACCGTATTATGCAACTTGTGACGAGCTGCCGAAGCTTACTTCCAACACAGGGAAAAAGGGATATATAAACGCAGTTTTAAGAGGGTTTGTCTCGGAGCTTGAAAATCCGATAGAGGAGGATCCGTGGAAGCGACTTGCGCCGCATGAGAAATACAGCATGCCAAAGGGACTGTGGGACGTGCTTGTTTCGGCATACGGCAAGCGAACTACGGTAAAGATGGCGCTGTCGTTCGCGGAGAGAGCCGGTGAGGTCTCGATACATATAGATCCAAACAAGATTAGTCTTGATGAATATGAAAAAAAGCTTGATATCCCCTTTAGCAGGGGTTTGTATGTGCCGGACACGCTGATACTCTCGGGGAGTCCTGATATCACGACACTTCCGGGATATGAAGATGGTTTTTTCTATGTACAGGATGAGGGGTCACAGCTTCCGGTCCTGGTATCCGGGATCAGACCGGGACAGACGGTGGTCGATGTGTGCGGTGCGCCCGGAGGCAAGTCGATCCATGCGCTTATGAAGCTGAACGGCACGGGAGTTGTCAGCATCAGGGATCTGAGTGAGAGAAAGCTCTCCAAGATCAGGGAAAACGTGAGTCGCATGAGATATCTGAATGTCGATGTCAGGATGAGGGATGCGACTGTACCGGATACTGCATGGGAGAAAAAGGCTGACGTGCTTTTGTGTGATGTTCCGTGCTCGGGCTATGGGATCATCGGGAGAAAGCCGGAGCTTAAATACAGAGCCGTGGCAAATGTTGATGAGCTGGTCGATATCCAGAGAAGGATAGTGAGGGCATCTGTTCCGATGCTAAAGCCCGGAGGTGTGCTCATATATTCCACATGTACGCTTCATCCGCGGGAAAACGAGGAGAATGCCGTCTGGATCGAGGAGGAGCTTGGGTTAAAGCCCGAGAGCCTGAATGAATATCTGCCGGAGTCTTTGATCAGCAGGCAGACATTTATGGGGAGATTGCAGGTGCTGCCGGGCATCCACAGGATGGACGGGTTTTTCGTCGCAAGATTTGTCAAGCCGGCGTGACTTCGATTCTGCAGGTGCGCGCGGGCGTGTGCGAGCGTTCGGGCAGGTGCGCGCGTAGGATGTGAGCGAGGGGTGGACGGCACCGGACGCGACTTGGAAACCGGAAAAAGGCAAAATGGTAGTTGGGATGAAAGATCAGATCAGAAGTTATACTTATGATGAGATTAGAAAATATATCGAGGATATTGGGGAGAAGGGATTTAGAGCCGGGCAGCTGTTTGAGTGGGTGCAGGCAAAGAGAGTGTCTGATTTTTCTGAGATGACGAATCTGTCCGTGGCGCTCAGGAACAGGCTTGATGAGGATTTTTTGCTGGATCCTCTGCAGATAAGGAGGGTGCAGAGGGCATCTGACGGCTCGACCGTAAAGTATTTGTTCGGCCTTAGTGACGGTGATGCCATTGAGAGCGTATGGATGAGATACAGGCACGGCGACAGCATCTGTGTGTCGTCGCAGGCGGGATGCAGGATGGGATGTTCTTTCTGTGCGTCTACCATGAAGGGACTCAACAGGAGCCTTACTCCCGCGGAGATGCTCTCACAGGTGTATGATATAGAGAGGGAGATATATGATTATGGAGCGTATGAAGAAGCTTTCCCGGGCAAAAGCAGGGATTTTAACAGGGACAGGGTCTCATCTATCATAGTTATGGGGATGGGTGAGCCGTTTGACAATTATGACAATGTCATCCGGTTTATAAGACTTCTTGTAGATGAGAAGGGGAGAAACCTGAGCGCCAGAGAGGTCACTGTTTCGACATGCGGGCTTACCGATGGGATATACAGGCTCATGGATGAGGAACTTCCCATAACCCTTGCCATCAGTCTCCATGCGCCCAACGACGAGATCAGAAGCAGGATAATGCCGGTGGCAAAGGCGCATCCGATGGATGAGATCTTTGAAGCCTGCAAAGAATATTTCCATAAGACAGGAAGGCGTATCACCTTTGAATACAGTCTGATGAGCGGTATAAATGATGGTGATGCGCATGCGTCGGAGCTGTCAGAGAAAATGAGAGCCCTTATGAAGACCGGTGTCAGGCTTCATATAAATCTGATACCTGTAAATGCTGTCAAAGGGCGCAAAGTCGAACGTCCTGATCTCAGGGTGATAAGCAGATTCAAAAAAATACTTGAAAAAAATAAAATAAATGCTACTATTAGAAGGGAGATGGGGAGCGAGATAGACGCTGCGTGCGGACAGCTCAGATTATCCGGTGATAATCCGTAATCCGCATGGGACTCACTCGCTTAACATTTTTACAAAGGAGGTCTGAAGTGGAATCATTTTCTATTACAGATACCGGACGGATGCGTGACAACAATCAGGACTGTGTATTCAGTGATACGAATTTTTCTCCTGATTTTCCCAATCTGTTTCTTGTGGCAGATGGTATGGGTGGTCACAACGCGGGCGATCTTGCGTCAAGGGTATGTATTGAGACCTTTGTTGAGAGGATCAGGGCAAGACACAAGCGCACTCCCGTCGGGTGTATGCTTGATGCGTGCCAGGCAGCAAATCAGGCCATTATTGAAAAATCTACACAAAATCCCCACTACAAAGGTATGGGAACGACGCTGGTCGGGATGATAATTCCTGATGATACCGCCTATATTATAAATATAGGTGATTCGAGGCTGTACCGCATACGGGACGGTATCAGGCAGATCACAACAGATCATTCTCTTGTCGAGGAAATGGTCATGTCAGGTGAGATCGAAAAAAATGAGATGAGGACTCATCCGAACAAGAATATCATCACGAGAGCTTTGGGAACGGCACCAAGACCCAAACCTGATTGTTTTGAACTGACGGTCATGAAGGGGGATATTTTTCTGCTTTGCTCGGACGGACTTTCCAACATGCTTGACGACAAGGAGATCCTAAAGATCGTTTCAGGGGAGCAGGAGCTTTCAGATATGGGGAATAAGCTTATAGAGGCGGCAAATGAAGCCGGAGGCAAGGATAATATCAGTGTTGTACTGGTCAGAATATAAATTGTGAGTACAGGAGGTTAGTATGATAGTCAATATCGGGACTCTAATCGGCAATCGGTATGAAATATTGGAAAAAGTCGGCACAGGGGGGATGGCTGACGTTTACCGTGCCAAGGATCACAGGCTGAACCGTTTTGTTGCGCTCAAGGTTTTAAAGCCTGAGTACAGTGAGGATACCAAATTTGTATCCAAGTTCAGACAGGAGGCTCAGGCTGTAGCTGCCATTTCTCATCCAAACATCGTGGGAGTATATGATGTAGGCGAGGAAGAGGGGATGTATTATATCGTCATGGAGTTTGTTGACGGTATAACCCTCAAAAGATATATTGACCAAAAAGGAAAGCTCAAAGTCAAAGAGGCTGTGGGAATAGCGCTCCAGATCGCGTCAGGTCTTGACGCGGCCCACTCAAACCATATTATCCACAGGGATATCAAGCCGCAAAACATTCTGATATCAAGAGACGGCACTGCCAAGGTCTCTGATTTTGGCATAGCAAAGGCGGCAAGCTCCAATACTATAACTGCCAATGCAATGGGCTCCGTTCATTATATTTCTCCGGAACAGGCAAGGGGCGGTTTTTCTGATGAAAAGAGCGATATCTATTCTCTCGGCGTGACGCTGTATGAGATGCTGTCCGGCACCATGCCGTTTACCGGAGAGAGCGCTGTCGCAGTGGCGCTTGCTCATATCCAGGAGGATGCAACGCCTCTTGCCGCGATAGATGCGACCATTCCGAGAGGTCTGTCAAACATAGTATCAAAATGTATGCAGAAAAAAACAGAGCTCAGATATTCAACAGCAGCTGATCTGATAGCTGACATGAAGATGTTTTTGCAGGATCCAAGCGGTGATTATGGCGTGATCAAACCTGTATACGAGGATCAGCAGACTATTTTTATATCAAACAGTGATGTAAATGCCATCAAGGCGGCAAGCACGCATACAAATGCGGGGGTGCAAAGACCTAAAGAGCCGGAGGAAGAGGATGAGGACGAGGAGGTCGATCCGAAGCTTGAAAAGGCTCTTATCATTGGCAGTGTCGCGGTTGCCGTTATCATTTTTATAGTTCTTATCTATCTGCTCGGGCGCTTCATAGGACTGTGGGGATCGAGCTCATCAGAACCGGCGGCTACGGTGACTCCGGCGGCAGTGACGGTTACGGATGCTCCGACCGATGTACCGGAAGGTCAGATAGTGATACCGGATGTGTTCAATGAGAGCTTAAAGGATGCAGAGAAGATACTTGAAAAGAATAATATCACGTTCAAGGTAGAAGAGGTTGATAACAATGAGATAGAAAAAGGCTATGCAGTCGGTACCGATCCGGAAGCCGGCTCTACCGTGAGTGAGGAAGACGAGGTAACACTTTTTATCAGTAAAGGACCGTCGAAGTCAGGACTGATCTCCGTGTACGGGGAGAGCGTTGAGGAGGCGACCACGGATCTTACCATGGCTGGCTACAAGGTCGAGCTTGGAAGTGAGATTTACTCTGATACGGTAGAAAAGGGCAAGGTCGCATCAACGGAGCCGGCAGCAGGGGAACAGGTCGATGCCGGTGCTACTATCACACTGCATGTTAGTCTTGGCAAGGAGATCAAAAATGTCAAGGTTCCATCGCTGCTTGGCATGTCAAGGGCAGATGCAAAGGCAGCCTTAGCCGCAGTCAATCTCACTCTCGGTGAGACTACCAAAGAGTATTCATCATCATATGATGAAGGCGAGGTGTGTGTACAGTCGCCCGCAGCCGGAGAAGAGGTCAAGGAAGGAACAACTGTAAATATCACGATAAGCAAGGGGGAAGAACCTTCATACACCTATGAGGGAAGCGTGACGATAGACAACCCGTTTGACTTTGATACGGATGATCCTGCCAAGTTCAAATTCATCCTCTCGCAGGGTGGCAACAGAACGACGATCACCACTCTGACGCTCAGCTATGGCGATTTCCCTTATACTCTCACCGGAGTAATAGGAACGAGCGCCGAGCAGGGTACGGTGATAGTATATAAAAATGGGGAAGAGGTAGCCTCTTATCCTATCAGCTTCAAACAGGTACAGGAGTAGAGCGATTATTGGATAGCGGAAAAATCATTCGTGGCGTCGGCGGTTTCTATTATGTGGTAACTGCCGATGCCGCGGTCTATGAATGCAGGGCAAAGGGGATATTCAGAAAGGACGATATTCGTCCTCTGCCCGGAGACAACGTAATATTTAGCATACTTGATGAGGAAAAAAGGATCGGGAACATAGATGAGATCATTGAAAGAAAAAATGAACTCATCAGACCTCCGGTCGCGAATGTGGATCAGGCACTGGTCGTAGTATCCATCAAAAAGCCGGGGCTTAACAGGGGGCTTCTTGACAGGTTTTTATTGATGATGGAGGTGCTTGATATCCCATCCTTTGTATGCCTTACCAAGACAGACCTTGCCTCGGAGGATGAGATTTCAGAGCTTATCCGCGCCTATGAGCCCTGTACCTCCCAAGTTTTTCCCGTAAATAATATAAACGGTTCGGGGATAAAGGCAGTTAGAAAAGCACTGCAGGGCAGGACGACGGTGCTTGCAGGGGCTTCAGGTGTCGGCAAATCCTCACTTGTTTCCCATATATGTCCGGGTGTTTCGTTGGAAATCGGCAATGTAAGTAAAAAGACGCAAAGAGGCAGGCATACGACCAGGCACTCTGAGCTTTTTTTTATAGACGGAGAGACATTTATATTTGACACTCCGGGGTTTAGTTCTTTTTCTCTTCCGGAGCTTTTGCCGGAGGAGCTCGGCGCATATTTCAGGGAATTTGAACCCTATGTGGGTGAATGTGCCTTTAATATGTGTACACACATCCATGAACCGGGGTGCGCCGTGAGGGAGCATATCGGTGTGAGCATCGATGAGAAGAGATATGAGTCTTATGTAAAAATGTTTGATGAGCTCAACCGGATCGCGGTCAGGGCAGGAAGAAGCAAGCGATAGTGCCCGCCGGCGCGGCAGCAGCTCTGCAGGTGCGCGCGGATGTGAGCGAGCGTCCGGGCAGGTGCGCGCGGGCATGTGGATACAGGGTGTCTGACGCAGTTGGAATTATTAGGAGGAATTGAGATGCAGATAAAACTGGCTCCGTCAATACTGGCGGCTGATGTACGCTCTTTGGGTGAACAGATATCCCAGATCGAAAAAGCAGGGGCAGACTATGTACATATTGATGTGATGGATGGAGTATTCGTTCCAAACATCTCATTTGGTATCCCCATAGTTGAGGGACTGAGAAGCTGTACCGATATGTTCTTTGACGTTCACCTCATGATAGAAAGACCTATTGACCATGTCAGGGATTTTGTAAAAGCGGGAGCAGATGGTATCACGGTACATGTTGAGACATGCGGTGATGATCTGTATAAAACCGTGATCGAGATCCTTGGAAACGGAGCAAAGCCTGCCGTGGCGATACGTCCGGATACGCCGGTCGATCTGATCCTGCCCGTGCTTGATCAGCTTTCCATGGTTCTTATCATGACGGTTTATCCGGGGTACGGCGGACAGAAGATAATCAAAGAGACATATTCCAAGATCAACAAGATAAGAAACATCATAAACGACAGAGGACTTGATGTCGATGTCGAGGTCGATGGCGGCATCACTCTTGATAATGTCTGTGAGGTGAGAGATTACGGAGCCAATGTCATAGTTGCCGGAACCAGCATCTTTAGAGGGGATATCGGCACCAATGTCGCAGCGTTCAGGGATGTGCTCAGGTGATGGTATAATAACCTGGGTGAGTCTGATCATTTCCGTATTGTATATCTTCCATGTGCAGAGGTTTACAAAGAGGATAAATATATGGACATCGTAGAACAGAAAAAGGCTGCTGAACAGTTTGTTAATGACTGGGCAGGCAGAGGGGATGAAAAACAGGATACTCAGAACTACTGGAACCAGCTTCTTAGGACTGTATATGGTGTCGGCGTCCCGGAACAGTATATTGCATATGAAAAGCCGGTAGCAAAGGGCTTTATTGACGGATATATTGCTGACACCCGCGTCCTGATAGAACAGAAGGGAATGGCTTTTGACCTTGATGTAAAAGAACCACGTCAGGGCAGAATGGTGACTCCCTATGAGCAGGCAAGAGATTATGTATCGCAGCTTTCCTTATCTGAAAAGCCGAGGTATATAATTACCTGCAATTTTCAAAAGATTAGGATATATGATTGCAATATACAGCCCTCCTACAATCGGAAGACTGATACCTGGTATGCTCCTTTTGAGGAAATAGAGCTTAAAAGTCTTGGTAAAGAATATAAGAGACTTAATTTTCTTGTCAATGTTGAAGATCAGAATATAAAGAAGGAAATGGAGATTTCCA
>JAGBOK010000137.1 GCA_017633905.1 Eubacterium sp.
AAGATAATACACAAGCTCCAGCTTTTTCTTGCGCTTGATCTCGAGGATCTTTTTCATTGCGCGGTCTTCATTCAGATGGTTCATGAGCTTTTCAAGCTCCATGGCATTCTTTTTATACCCCGATCCTATCGTATCATCGAGAAAATGAACCAGCGGGCGGTTGCACTCGAGCAGCCATCTGCGGAACGTGATCCCGTTGGTCTTGTTGTTGAACTTCTCCGGGTAGATATCGTAGAAATCCTTTAGCTCGCTGGTCTTTAATATTTCAGTGTGAAGAGCAGCTACTCCGTTGATGCTGTGACCGAAATGCATGTCCATCTTTGCCATGTGGATACGGTTCTCATCGTCTATTATCGCAAGCTCTTTATTGTCATATTTTTTGATTACATCCTTGTTGAGCCTCTCTATGATGGGAACTATCTGCGGCGCGACCTCCTCAATGAAAGCCTTTGGCCATTTTTCAAGAGCCTCAGCCAGGATGGTATGGTTGGTATATGCACAGATATCCGTTACGATCTTTACGGCTTCCTCCCAAGTCATATCATCCTCTAACAAAAGAAGTCTGATCAGCTCCGGGATCACCATGGACGGATGCGTATCGTTGATCTGGATCGCGACATAATCAGCCAGATCATGCATATCCGCCCCTCTTTCCTTTGCCTCAGCTATTATAAGCTGCGCTCCCGCGCTCACCATGAAGTACTGCTGGTAAACTCTCAAAAGCCTGCCCGCCTCATCACTGTCATCGGGATACAGAAAAAGAGTGAGATTCTTGCGGATATTTGACTTGTCAAAATCTATCCCCTTCTTTATGATACCAGGATCAACCGAATCCAGATCAAAGAGATGCAGACGGTTTGTTCTGTTCTCATATCCGGTCACAAAGATGTCGTACATAACGGCATTGACCTGAAACGCACCAAACTTCACGGGGAATTTTTTTACGCTGCGTCCGAGCACGGAGCGCTTTTCTCTCCATGCGTTGGGATATTCCATCTGTCTTCTTCTTTTGAACTTCTGATAAAAAAGCCCCTCATGATAGCAGATCCCGATACCGTCACCCGGAAGCCCAAGCGTTGCTATCGAGTCGAGAAAACAGGCTGCAAGTCTTCCGAGACCGCCATTTCCGAGCGACGGCTCCGGCTCTCTCTCGAGAATGTTCGCAAGAGATTTACCTTTGATGCGCAGTTCCTTGCGAACCTCATTGTAGAGTCCGAGATTGATCAGATTGTTGCCTACCAGTCTTCCGATGAGAAACTCCGCGGAGATATAGTAGAGCTTTTTCTTCTCCTTGCTTAGTGCGACCTCTCTTTTCTTTGCTTCTCTTTTTGCCAGATGAAGGAGTGCCACATACACCTCGTCATCTGAACATCTGTTGATGTCACGTTTAAAGAGCTTCTCACATATTTCGCTTACCATGATCATTTTCCTCCCAAAAGGTACTTTTTATCATCCGATATAGCCTGCAGCCGCCAGTGCCGCAACCGCGCCGTCTGATGCCGCAGTCGTGAGCTGTCTGACCGTCTTGGTACGGCAGTCTCCGGCTACAAAAACGCCCGGTGTCTTTGTCCTGCAGTCCTCGCCCGCAATTACATATCCTGCCGGATCAAGCTCAACAAGCTCAGAAAAAGCGGCATTGTCCGGCATCTGTCCAACGGCGACAAACAGCCCGTTTATTTTTAATTCCGTGAACTCACCAGTCTTGACATTTTTTACTCTGACGCCCTCTACCATTGTCTCGCCCATGATACCGTCCACAACAGAGTCAAGGACGAACTCAACATTACTCTTGTCTCTCAGTGTCTGCACATCCTTCTCATCACCGCGGAACTGATCTCTTCTGTGGATAACATAGACCCTGCTGCAGTAACCTGACAGAAAAGCAGCGTCTTCAAGCGCAGTATTTCCACCGCCTACTACCGCAACATCTTTGTTTCTGAAAAACATCCCGTCACAGGTCGCGCAATACGAAACACCGGCTCCGATCAGTGATGTCTCTTTGTCCACACCGAGTGGTCTGTTCTTTGCTCCGGTCGCAATGATAACAGCCTTCGCCTCGTATGTTTCTTCTGAGGTTACTACACATTTTATCTTTTTATCGCTATCTGAGGGATCATCCTTCTCTGTGAGTGATGTCACCTCTCCCGATATGTACTGTGCTCCCAGTGCCATAGCCTGATCATAGAGGCCCTTCGCAAAGTCAAATCCCGACACATGCGCTATACCCGGATAATTTTCAATATCCGGAGTATTGATGATCTGTCCGCCGTATGCTGTCTTTTCGATGATCAGTACGCTCTTCCCTGCCCTTACGCCATATATTGCTGCTGATAATCCTGCCGTTCCGGCTCCGACTATGACAATATCATACATAACGATACCTCATTTCTTTGCTATCACTGATTATGGTTACAGATCCGCAGGATCACTTTACAAGATCAAGTATCTGTGATTTCGAGATGACCCCAACGGAACGGTTGGTCTCCTTGCCATCCTTAAAGACTATCAGCGTCGGTATCGACATGGTCTTGAACTGCATGGCAAGCTCCTGATTGTCATCCACATTTACCTTTACGACCTTGATCTCATCATTCTCACCCGCGATCTCATCAACGACCGGCGAGAGCATCTTGCACGGTCCGCACCACTCTGCCCAAAAATCCGCAAGCACGGGCTTGTCACTTTTTAATACCTCATCCTCAAAATTCTCACTTGTAATAACTACCGGTTCCATAATGCGCCTCCTTTCGATCAGACTGCAATCAATGCAATCAATATGATATGTTAACAAATCATCCTTATCCCACCTGATATACCCGTTTACTATTTCAGACCACAGTATATAGATTTTACAACATATTGGCAAAAATGTCAATTATATTTATTAAGGAAACACCATGATCTCAGATGTCACCGGCTCTGTATGCCCGCATCCTCGCCTCCAGATCTCCGGCACTCATCAGATGCGCTCCGGCTCCCCTGATTATGATCTGTTCAAGACCATCGTTTGTGACAACGCTTACGTTGTATTTCTCCGCCTTTTCCACCGAGAATCTCTCGATATACTGATCAGCGGTTTCTGCTGTCTTTGTGTAGATAACATGTATATTGTGATAATCAAAGCTCTCCGTCGGATGTCCCTCCAGCCTGTAGGCGTCAAACACGACAATGACCTCGCTCCCGTCATACCCCTGATAGTTGCACATCATATCAAGAAGCCGTCCCCTTGCCTGATCCATGTCATCTGACGCAAGTTTTTTCAGCTCGGAAAATGAATGTATGACGTTGTAGCCGTCGATCAGCAGATAGTTCCCTTCTTTTTTGAGACTCCTGCGCGGTCTGGCTGATCCCACGGGTCTTGTGGCTCTCCTGACGGTCTTCTCCCTTGCGCGTCTTGACGACCTTCCATCAGTCCTTTTGTTGGCACTGCCGGCTCGTATGATTATCTCATCGATCTCATCGACACCCAGTCCGGCATCCATCCTGTCCATGAGTACGGAACCGGCAGGGTCATAAGGGTTTTCCGACTGATCATTTATATCCCCTGCCCCGTTATCAGGTACATACACCGACCCATCCTCAGCCCTGAAGCTGCACCCTGCACTGCTCCATCCGGTCTCTACATGGGCTTTGTCCGCAACCTCCTCCCACTGCACATAATATCCGGCTCCATGCGCGCAAAAGACCGATCCGACGGGATTCATCTCATCTTTCTCCGGATCGTATCCTGAGTTTTTGGTCACTTCCTCGGAATCACGGCAGGGGAGATACCCATGAAACGCGAGAGAAAGCTCTCCCCTTCCTCCAGAGTAGACCATGACGTCCTTTGCGTATTCCTGCATGTTTGCAACGGGAGCCGTGCCTTTTATTATAGTGATCCCCGTACCCGTCTCGTCAGCTTCTACCGCAGATGTTCCATTCATCCTCTCAATATCGGTCATCGCCCGTCCCACACACTCCACGGGAAGGGACAAGGTGTAATCATAATAAGGCTCCAACAGCACACACTCCGCCTGCATAAGTCCATGCCTGATGGCTCTGTAGGTCGCCTGCCTGAAATCTCCGCCCTCCGTATGCTTTTGATGGGCTCTCCCGCCCGTGACCGTGATACGCACATCGTCTAAAGGCGCTCCGATGAGGACTCCCGGGTGCTTCCTTTCGAGAATATGTGTCATGATCAGCCTCTGCCAGTTTATATCAAGCTCATCCGCGGAGACCTCACTGCAGACCGACACGCCGCTTCCAAGCTCTGCGGGTTCAATCTTTAGATGCACCTCTGCATAGTGCCTCAGCGGTTCATAGTGTCCTATGCCGCAGGCAGGTCTTGTCACGGTCTCTTTGTAAAGGATCCCTGCCTTTCCGAAATCTGTCTCTACCCCCGTTCTCTCAAATATAAGCTCTTTCAGGATCTCTGTCTGCACTTCACCCATCACCCTGACATGTATCTGCTCATCCGAGGGGGAGTCTGATTTCCCTGCGGACTCATCAACAAGCCCCGCAGTTTTCTCTACAACAATGTTAAGCTCCGGCTGCTCCTCCTCAATTTCCCTAAGCTTTGGAAGCATTGTCACGGGATCCGTTCCCTTTGGAAATATCATACGATAGTTGAGCACCGGAACGAGGACGGGCGGCTCCATATCGGCAAGCTCTCCGATCCCCTGACCGGGATATGTGCGCAAAAGACCTGTAAGAGCGCACACGACACCTGCCCCTGCCTCATTTACGGTCTCATATCTTTCTCCTGAATAAAGCCTGATCTGCTCCGTTTTCTCCTGTTCCGTGTCTATAGTGGATATTAGCTGCTTCGGTCTGATCTTTCCGGAGAAGATCCTTATATGTGTGAGCCTTGCGCCGGAGGAGTCACGGCTGATCTTGAACACCCTCTCAGCCAACGGAGCCTCATCCTGTTCCTCACTGTACAGTCCGGGCATCGTATAAGTTAATATAGCATTATATAATTTCTCTACACCTTCTCCCGACAATGCCGCTCCGTAGAAAACAGGAAATACCTTTCTATCGAGGATTAATCGTTTTATTTCTTCCCTATTTATCTCCCCATTTTCAAGATATGATTCCATCAGTTTCTCGTCAAGCACGGCGATCTCTTCTAAGAATTCCCCGTATCCCGTCTCATTGTCCTTGTCAGGTTCATCGTAAGAAAAATCAACACATGAGCTGGACAATTCGGCTCGTAATTTAGTCAATATTTCATTTTTCTCACTACCGGGCTGATCCATTTTGTTGACAAAAATAAAAACAGGAATTTCGTACTCCTCAAGCAGTCTCCACAGTGTTCTCGTATGTCCCTGCACCCCGTCAGGTCCGCTGATCACAAGCACACCGTAATCGAGAATCCCGAATACTCTCTCTGCTTCTGCCGAAAAATCCACATGTCCCGGAGTATCTATCAGGGTTCCCCACGGCATCACTGCCTGTTTTGAGAATATAGTGATACCTCTTTTCTTTTCCAGCGCGTAATTATCCAAAAACGCGTCTCCGTGATCGACCCTTCCGCGCTCCTTTATCATGCCCGCCGCATAGAGCAGCCCCTCGGAGAGCGTCGTCTTGCCCGCGTCTACATGCGCCATTATACCTATCGCCAGTCTTTTTGACATATCTCACCCATACCTTTATTCAAGACATATCTTTTTATTCCTGCCATATATTTTATACAGAGTTTATGATTTATGCAATAGAAAATTGAACTTGTATTTTTTCAAAAAAAGAGTATACTATTACAATGAATATGAGCTATGAAAAATACAGGAGGAGCATATGAGCTTTTTTGACATGTTTCAGACCAAGGAACACCACGGACTCGACATCATCATCGTTGGCTGTGGTACTGTCGGAGCCACTCTCGTGGAGCGGCTTTCCAAGGAAGGGCATGATATCACCATCATCGACAAGGACAGGGACCGCGTCAATGAGATCGCCAATTATTATGATGTCATGGGGATCATCGGGAACGGCGCGCGTTACGGCATCCTTATGGATGCAGGCATCCAGCGGGCGGACGTGTTTATCGCTGTCGCAGAGGACGATGAGCTGAACCTCCTTTGCTG
>JAGBOK010000138.1 GCA_017633905.1 Eubacterium sp.
CGGAGCGTAGCGAAGTGCGGGAATCCCGCATGTATGGAGTGACAGCCGTGAATAGTAACATTTTTATCATTTTTATAAATAATAAAAAAAACAGTAGATTTTTTTTTCATAATGTGATAGAATGTCATGTGGATATATGGGTGGTTCCGAATTTATTCCCTTTTACGGGATCAACTCATCAATGAAATTATCAAAGGAGATATCGGAAATGAGTGAATTTCAGCAGGATGAAGCTCCTCTCAAAGTGTCGGGTCTGTCAATCAGGTTCCGAATTCTTGTAACTGCATTGGTACCGATCATCGTGCTTGCTGCGGTTTTGGCTGTTTATGCGACGAGCAGCATGAAGACCGGACTTCAGGAGGAGGCGACCGAGGGACTAAAGTATTCAGCCAATGCCATGGCGGCAGCTTATGATGCCATCAGCAGCAAGGATTATATCCTTCAGGAAAAGGGCGGTCAGTACACCTTGTACAAGGGCGGTTTCAACGTATCCACGAACCAGACCTTTATTGACAGCTTTACCGGCAATACTGATCTTCAGGTGACGATATTCTACGGTGACACCAGATATGCCACCTCATTGAAGGACGAATCGGGCAACCGTATGGTTGGCACTCAGGCATCTGCCGATGTTGTTGATGCGGTTATAAACAAAGGTGAGGATTACTCGACCTACAATCTCGATATAGGCGGGATCAACTATTACGCCTACTACATCCCGATCAAGGATTCAAACGGAAATAACGTCGGGATGTATTTTGCGGGCAAGCCGTCACAGAGCGTTGATGACATGATCAACCAGAAGCTTATCGCGATGATAGTCATTGCGGTCGCAATGCTTCTGATAGCCGCAGTTGTCAGCTTCTTTGGAGCACATATCATTGCAAAGGTCATTTCAAATGTTCAGGGGCTTATTTCGGATGTTGCTCACGGAGATCTGGACGTTCATATTCCGGACAAATTCACCAGGAGAAAAGACGAGCTCGGTCTCATGGCGAATGCTCTTCAGCGCCTGGTAGACGCTCTTCATCATGTTATCGCGGATATCGTACACTCTGCCGATGAGGTCGAGGTCGATGCCGAGAAGATGACGGAGATGATCCAGAATACCACCAACAACTCTACCGAGGTCACTCATGCTGTTGACAACATCTCTCAGGGGGCTGTTTCACAGGCTGAGGACATTGAAAGAGCTACCGGAAATGTCAATGATATGGGTATGGCTATTTCCGAGATCGTTGAGAAGGTAGACAAGCTTACTGAAACATCCAACAATATCGACAAGGCGAGAGAAGAGGCTGAGAAGATCATCAATGAACTCGCCGCTTCATCAGACAAGACCATCGAGGCTGTTGATA
Source organism: Eubacterium sp. (assembly GCA_017633905.1). GTDB lineage: Bacteria > Bacillota > Clostridia > Lachnospirales > Lachnospiraceae > Eubacterium_F. Next base: position 1,359 of record JAGBOK010000138.1, read on the forward strand.
TCATAGGTGAGCAGGTCAAGCTGACCGACGAATCCGTATCAAAGATATCAGATGCGATCGTAATGATCACGAATATTGCAGAGGAGACGAATCTCCTTTCACTCAATGCTTCCATCGAGGCGGCAAGGGCAGGAGAAGCCGGCAAGGGCTTTGCGGTCGTTGCCTCTGAGATACAGAAGCTCGCAGAGGAGAGCGGCAAGTCCGCCGAGACGATATCACACATCATAGACAATCTCTCCAAGGAGTCCAAGAATACGGTGCAAGCTATGAACAGCGTGCAGGAAATCATCGGAGTACAGCAGGAGAAGCTTGCCGAGACAAGACAGAAGTTCGACGGTGTCGGACTTGGTATCGCTGATTCTTTGGTTGAGATCAGGGAGATCGGAAGAGATACAAGAGACTGTGATGAGGCGAGAAAGCATGTTACCGATATCATTCAGAACCTCTCTGCGGTATCTGAACAAAACGCTGCCGAGACAGAGGAGACCATGGCTTCGATGCAGGAGCTTTCATCTACCATGCAAAGTCTCACGGAGCGTGCCGATGACCTCAGACGTCTTTCAGAGGAACTCGATTCCGAGGTTCATTACTTCAGCTTTGAGCATCATTCGGGAATAGTAGTTGGCAAGAAGAGGGATGATTCTGAATAAGTATATAGGTATGAAATATCCGGAATTTTTAAAAAAACATGACATAATCGGGTATGTAGCGCCCTCCTTCGGCTGTGCGATTGAGCCATATCGCACAGCCTTTATGCGTGCAAGAAGTGTCATAAAGAAAAAACAGCAGGGAGAGCAGCTGGGGCCAAACTGCTTTGCGGACGACGGCATCGGTATTTCAACCACACCCGAAAAATGCGCAGATGAATTTGTGAAGATGTACTGCAATGTCTCCAACCAGGCTCTGATCTCATGCGGCGGCGGCGAGCTGATGTGTGAGATACTTCCGTATATCGATTTTGAAGCCCTGTACAATGCGGAGCCGAAATGGTTTATGGGGTACTCTGACAATACCAATCTGACCTTTATCCTGACAACCGCTCTTGATATCGCAAGCATCTACGGTCCTTGTATATCTTCATTTGGAATGGATCCGTGGCATCCCTCGATACATGATGCATTTGATCTGCTGTGCGGTGATGAAAGAATCGTAAAAACAAACGATGACGGGATCAAAACCGTCCATATACACAATTATGACGGCTGGGAAATAGAATCCGCGAAGGATGAAAAAAATCCCTATGCTCCGTATCAGATATCAGAGCTTTTTATGCCGGTATGCTTTAATGGGAGAGAAGCCTCGGGCAGGCTTATCGGAGGCTGTTTGGATGTTCTTAACAATATAGCCGGCACCAGATTCGACATGGTAGGGCGCTTTAACAAAAAATACGGCAGTGAAGGTATATTGTGGTATTTGGAGTCCTGCGATCTGAATGTCATGGATATGAGAAGGGCTCTCTGGCATTTGAAGGAGGCGGGATGGTTTGAATGCGCATCCGGCTTTCTCATAGGCCGCCCGATGCACTTTGACGAGCCGATGTTTGGAACAGACAGACACAGCGCTGTCACGGATGCCCTAAAGGACATAAATGTTCCGATCATAATGGATCTCGATATAGGGCATTTGCCGCCCATGATGCCCCTGATCAACGGGAGCTTTTCACATGTCTCCTGCAAGGGGAGAGCTTTTGCCATAGATATGGAACTCAGGGTGTGAGGTGCCTTCCCAAAAAATACTTGACTAATGCGGAAAATATGATATAATCTTCCTTAGTGCAAAAAATAACCCTAACAGTTGTACTTTGCGCAATTTACAACTGAAGGGAGGTAAGGTGTGAGAATATGTCTAGTGTTATAGTTAAAGAAAACGAATCACTGGATAGTGCTCTTCGCCGTTTCAAGAGAAACTGTGCGAAAGCAGGTATTCAGCAGGAGATTCGCAAGAGAGAGCACTATGAGAAGCCAAGCGTCAGACGCAAGAAAAAGTCTGAGGCTGCTCGCAAGAGAAAATACAAATAATGTATTTTGTATTGTGATCAATGAGGGCCTGTTTTCCCGAAAGGGGATACAGGCTTTCTTGTTTAGAATGTTACTATCCGTGAACTGTAACTCTGATATGGAGGATCTGACCATTGTCAACGGTTGAACTTGATATACCTGCCAGCCATGCGCAGAATATCTTTGGACAGCTTGATAATAATCTGCGCCGTATAGAAAAGACCCTAAATGTCGAGGTCGTGCTAAGAGACGGTCATGTGAGCGTGAGTGGGGATGATGCGGACACAAGACGTGCCGCGCATATTTTTTCCGAGCTTTTTGCGCTGTCACAAAAGGGTGATACGGTAACAGAACAAAATGTTGACTATCTTCTCATGGCAACCGGAGATGATGAAAACGCGTCCATAAAAGGTCTTGACAAGGAGCTGCTCGGGTACACTGTCCAGGGAAAACCGATCAGACCCAAGACTTTGGGACAGCAAAAATATGTGAGTCTGATCCGTGAAAAAATGATGGTGTTCGGCTTGGGACCTGCCGGTACAGGCAAGACCTATCTTGCCATGGCGATGGCTATAGCGGCGTTTAAGAGCGGCGAAGTGGCAAAAATAATCCTTACAAGACCGGCTATCGAGGCGGGAGAGAGTCTCGGTTTTTTGCCCGGTGATCTTCAGCAAAAGATAGATCCCTATTTAAGACCGCTTTATGATGCCCTGTATCAGATCATGGGGGCGGATTCTTTTATCAAGAACAGCGAAAAGGGACTTATAGAGGTAGCGCCTCTTGCTTATATGAGAGGGCGCACACTCGATAACGCATATATTATACTCGATGAAGCGCAAAACACCACTCCTGCCCAGATGAAGATGTTTTTGACGCGTATAGGATTTGGCTCAAAGGTCGTGATAACAGGAGATCTCTCACAGAAGGATCTTCCGTTTCAGACAGAGTCAGGACTCGAGGTGGCTGTAAAGGTACTGTCTGATATTGAAGATATTGGTTTTTCATATCTTACAAACAAGGATGTTATAAGACATCCCCTTGTAGGAAAAATTGTCCGCGCATATGAAAAATATGAGGCGAAGCAGGCGTACAGAAGTCAAAGAGCATCAGGCAGGAGCGCCGGCAGTACAAAAAATGATTACAGAA
>JAGBOK010000139.1 GCA_017633905.1 Eubacterium sp.
CTATCTTTCTGCCGAACAGTCCTATTAGAACAGTGACGGGGTTGATGATCTCAGGGATAAACGAGCATCCCAATACTGCCGCTATTTCTATGGCAAGCCTGATGATAGTGTTCCATCTGGCGTGCGCATTGGCTTTGTTTTTTTCTATATCAAGCTCTATGTCTATGCAGTGGTAAAGGTGAAACATAAGGGCTATTGCTATGGCGCTGCCCACAAGCTCTCCGAGTATATATGCAAGCTTGTATTCCACAAACCAGACGCCCGTCACCATCACAGCCGCTGCCATGATCCATATACCGATGATCACCTGATGGAGAGTTCTCTTGGCAACCTGCTTGTCAGGAAATCTCCTGATCTGCGCTCCGTCAAGCCGGTCATCCGGAATCCTGTCCGACATATCAATCTCCTCAAAGGTCATTATCTTCTTCATCCGGCGATTCGGGAGCATCTTTATCCACACTTTTTTCTCCCGGATGGTATCTGCCGGTGAGGATCAGCATACTTCTTATCGATGCCAAAAATCCTATCACCATAAATATCAATATGATAAAGCGCGTGCCAAACAGCTTGTCCAGATAATAGCCTATTCCAAGACTCATTGCCATGCAGATCAGTATGGCAAGTCCGATCTGAAGTATCAGCGCAAGAGCTGTCATTATTTCTCTGTTGGTTTCGCTCTTGTCACGCTTTCTCAATTTGCCAGCTCCCTTGCCTTCCTGACACACGCCATCTGTCCCTCGATGATGGCGGAGCGAAGACCCTTGTCCTCCAATACCCTGACTGCCTCTATCGTTGTGCCTGCCGGTGAGCAGACCATATCTTTCAGCTCTGCGGGATGTTTGCCGGTCTCGAGTACCATCTTCGCACTCCCCATGACTGACTGCGCTGCCATCCTGTATGCCTCTGATCTTGCGAGACCATCAGCTACCGCCGCATCCGCCATTGCTTCTATTATCATAAAAATATACGCCGGAGAGCTGCCGCTGATCCCGATAATCGTATCGATGAGCGATTCGGGAACCACGGACACTATGCCGAAGCTTTCAAATATATCTACGGCGATTTTTTTCTCTTCTTCCGTCACCATATCAGAAAAACACATTCCGGTGGCGCCGGCTCCCACAAGCGCGGGCGTATTCGGCATGGTGCGCACCAAATGGATCGCTTTGCCAAAATGCTCCATGATGGAACTTATAGTCTGTCCGGCGGCAATAGATATAATGAGCTTGTCATCATTTACCTCTTCGCTGATGGGAGGTATCGCCTCAGCGAACTGATATGGTTTTATGGAAATGAGTATGACATCCGAACGCCTCGCCACCTCACAGTTGTCAGTAGTGGTATGCACTCCGAATTTTCTATGGATCTCTGAAAGAGCGGACTCTTCAAGATGTGAGACTATTATCTCGTCAGGCTTATAAAGTCCTGCTTTTAATACTCCTGAAAGTATAGCCTGTCCCATGTTCCCACAGCCTAATATCCCAAACATATATTCCTCCGATTGATCTTAAAACACATATGAACACTCGCATGCAAGCATGCGGCATTCATATCTTAAAACCGTCCTCGCGCCTTATTACATGTTGTCGTCCAGCTCATCAAGCATATCTATACGCGTCTGATGCTTCTGCTCACCTGAGAATCTCGTATTCAAAAATGTATCAACTATCATCTCCGCAAGTCCGGAGCCCACAACTCTCGCGCCGAGCGCCAGAATGTTCGCGTCATTGTGAAGGCGGGTAGCCTCTGCCGAATAGCAATCGCCGCAGAGCGCGGCTCTCACTCCCTTTACTTTGTTTGCGGCAATGGAAATACCGATGCCCGTCCCACAGATAAGTATACCTTTTTCGTATTTTCCGGAGGCAACAGCCTCTGCGACCTTTTTGCCATAGATCGGATAATGTACAGATTCATGACTATAGCATCCGAAGTCCTCAAATTCAAAGCCCTTGTCCTTCAAGTGTGTCATGATGACCTGCTTCAATTCAAATCCCGCGTGATCACAGCCAATAGCTATCATATAATACCTCCTGTCACATTTTAATCTTTTCAGTGTCAGCCAAAACAGCTGCGCACACAGACAAAAGTCATGAGATCCCAAGTCTTTTTTTCATTTTATATAAAAGATCTTTCAACTCTAAGTAAAGAGCCTCGTATGCGTCTGCATCACCGCCGTACGGATCACTCACGTCATCTTCAAGTCCGACAAACTCCCTAAGAGTATAGACATGCAATGCATCCTCAAACTGCTCTAAAACAGAGACCTTTTCCGTAAATGCCATGGTAATGATAAGAGGGTCTCCATCGATGTCCTCCGGACGAAGAAGTCTCGATGACTGCTCCTCACACGGCACTGAATGCGCCTCCAAAAGATCGGTCACTTTGCGGTTGACAGGCTCAGAGAAAAGAACCACCAGCCCTCTCGATATGATCTCTATGTTCTTGTCCATCACTATACTTTTAAAGATCATCTCCGCCATCGGCGATATAGTGACATTCTCCCTGCAGACAAATATGATCCTGTGAAAATCCATAAGATCGACCATCTGTCCGCCTGCCGCCTTCATCAAGCGGTTCATCAGGGCATCTTCTAATTCGGTCCCATAAAAGGTCTCGGCATATATGTGCTTCACTCCGATATGATCAAACTCTCTGAGAGCCGCATACATATCATGTCCCAGGGTGTTGTCCCTGACAGAGCCTATGGAGAGCACTATTCCGTATTCATATATACCTGCCCGCTCATCAGATGTAAGTATCCCGACTTTGTCAGCCGGATACTGTCTCGCGAGCTCGTTGATTTTTTCTTCTACCTCCGCCTCGTCGCCCCTGACCAGAGTCATGGAAGCCTTCGGCGCGTAATGGCGGTACTTCATTCCGGGAGCCTTGGGGGCTTCCCCTCTCTCTCCGGTATCTATAACGATGTCATCTCCCGAGGTTCCCAACACCTCGTCGATCATTTCTCTTGTTATAAACCCGGGTCTTAGTATCACGGGTCTCGATCCGGTAACATCGATGATGGTCGATTCAAATCCGATACCGACCTCTCCTCCGTCTATGATCATATCGATCCGGTCGCCCAGATCCTCTATCACATGAGCGGCTCTGGTGGGAGATGGTCTGCCTGATACGTTGGCACTCGGCGCGGCTATCGGAGTTCCGGCTGCCCTGATGAGGTCTCTCGCTCCGATGTGTGCCGGCATCCTCACTGCTACCGTGGGCAGTCCTCCCGTTATCACATCGGGAACCGCATCCGTCTTGGTAAATATAAGCGTCATGGGACCCGGCCAGAATGTCCCCATCAGCTTCTTCGCCATATCGGGGATGTCCTTAACGATCGGCTTTAGCTCCTCAGTATCTGCTATATGAAGTATCAGGGGATTGTCTGATGGTCTTCCCTTTGCCTCATAAATATGTCCGGCTGCATCCGCGTTCATACCGTCACAGCCCAGCCCGTAGACTGTCTCTGTCGGAAACGCAACAAGTCCACCGGAGCGTATCACTTCGGCTGCATCTTCAAGGTCTGAGGGCGCATATCCGTCCGTTTTATCCCATGATATGATCCGAGTCTGCATCTGTCTTCCCCATTGTATCATACTGACAAAAAATTGACAAGAGTCATTTTGTTTTTATTTTCCAAGCACATCCCTGATGGTCTCCCAGGTGATCGCTCTCTCCGATCCCATCGACCAGAAGCCGACTCCCGCGATATCCTGCTTCTTGATCTCCTCGAGTTTGAGTTTCAGTGATTTTTCATTCTCGAGCCAGATCCTGTAGGTCTTCTTTTTGTTCTGCTTATATTCGGCATATGCCTGTCCCGTGGCATCATCCCACTTGGGTTCTATTCCGTGGGACCAGATCCACTCCTCAGCCTGACCCATGGTCATGACCTCGCTGCTGAGCTCGAAGCCGTCGCCTTTTTTCTTTTCAAGCCAGAGTCTCGTATAGAAAGGAAGTCCTATCGCCACTCTCTCATCCGGAAGTCTTTGCAATGCCTTGGCTATGGCATCCTGTACATAGAGAAGTGATGACACCGATCCTGCCTCCTCGCTGCCGGCGTAGTGCTCATCGTATGCCATGAAAAATACATAATCCACGATCCTGCCCTGTTCCTCCGGGTTATAATACAGATTGTATTCCCTGATGGGATAGTTGTCGCTTGATAGAATGATGTCTGCAGCATGACACTCTATACAAAGCTCTCTTAAGAATTGCAGATATGCCTTCGCCGCTTCTGACTTCACCCTCTCAAAGTCTATGTTGATACCGTCAAATCCGTAGGTCTTTGCTTCCTTCATGATCTTTTTGATAAGACGTCTTCTGCTCGTGGCAGAACCAAGGAGCTTCACATGCTTCAGCTTCTCATTTGGGAAATCCCTGACTGTAGGCCACAGGGCAAGTCCGGCATCATGGACCGAATCCGCATAGGTTTTGTTTGCGCAGGATTCTATGCCCCCTTTGTTGTTTTTTAGCGTTATCCATGTCGGAGACAGAACGTTTATCGAATCAGCTACTCCCATATTCACAGGGAGAGAGGTCTGGTTCGCGTCTCCCACATAGTGCCAGCCAAGTCTCACCTGGGAACCGAAGGAGCGCTGTGTAAAGGATACGGGCTCCTTTGAAAAAACATGCGTGTTCTGGTCTGTCCTGTCTATCGATGAGAAAGGTATATATCCGGGGAAGCCATCCTCTGTCATCACTGATTTGAACTCGTTCTCATCCTTTCTTGACTCATCCGAAAATACCTGTTCCCCTTCACTCAGTATTTTGACATAAGGATACTTGATACCCGGTCCCGTGCGAACATAGGTCTCGGTATTTACTATCTGTGTGCTGTATCTTTTTGTTCTGTCATAAAAAATTGCTATTCTGTTCGGAGAGTCAAACTCCGTGTAGTCACATATCGCACCACGAGAAATAAATGACAGCGCAACATAGAACTCACCGCCCGACTCAACAAGCGGCTTGATACCGTCTGTCTCTGCTCCCGCCTGATAGTCGGTGACTCCTTCTTCTGTCGCATAGGAAAGGAGCTTTTCTTCGGTGTCCACATAGATCCTCGGATCCATATAGGAGCTTGCTATCGCCTCGGGAATATATTTGTTCCCGTCTATTATTTTGCCTTTTTTGTCAGAAAGCTTCGTGTCGATGACAATCGCGATCTCATCGTCCGCCATATTGAAAAAAGAACCAAGGTCAGCCATCTCAGTGCTTGGTCCGAGTATCCTGTAGGCTATATATCCGCCGGCACCGGCAGCTATCAAAAAAAGAATTATAACGACTATGAGAACTATTTTTCTTTTTTTCTTCCGGCGTGTGATCTCCTCCTCCGGAGATATGAACTCAGGTTCCTCTTCAAGCTGTTTCTCACGGTCTTCCAATGCTTTTTCTATATCAGAAAAATCGGGCTCTGTGGGTGGCTCTGAAACCTCTACCTTTGCGCCCTTGATAGCCATTTCCTCTTCGAGCTTTTTCATTTCTTCTTCAAGATCTGACATGTAATTCCTCCATTGTACTATCTTAACAGTATTTTTTCGGCATTCAGTCCCAGTATTTTTTCTTTTTCCAACTTGTGAAGCGGCAGATTCCCTATCCATTTGAGGCTTTTTTTCTGGGGCGCCCAAGGCCAGTCCGTACCAAAGAGGACACGGTCTGCGCCAAACGCTCTCACCATCTGCGCGAATTTTTCTTCATCAAGCATGCCGTCTACATCTATCGCGGTCGTCGAGAAAGCTGTATCTATCATGACATCACAGGCGATGAGCTTTTCTATCACCTCATCCCACATACGCCATCCTCCCATGTGCGCGAGGATGAGCTTGTCTGTTCCGGTATCCGATATGACTTCTTTTATCATGTCAGGTGTTGTATGAACGGGATCAGGCAATCCTATATCGATGCCCGCATGAACTATGATATACAGACCGAGCTCTGTTGCGATCTCGACAATCCTTTTGTATCTGATGTCATCAAAAAATACTCCCTGATAGTCGGGATGAAGCTTGATACCCCTGATACCAAGGGCGGCTATTCCCCTCAATACCTTCTTGGGATCGGGCGAATCGGGATGAATGGCTCCAAAAGACATGAGTTTTTTTCGTGAGGATGACAGATTGGTCTTGTAGGCGACCTCATTTATGGTCGGAACCTGATGCGGCGTCGTTGCCACCGGCAAAACAAGGGTCATATCGATACCTGCCTCTTTGGTCGACTCAGAGAGTCCCCCTGCGGTGCCGTCTCCGTGCGCCTCGACACCCGCCGCTTTTTTTAGTTCACTCACCGTCCGCTCGGCTATCTTGTCAGGGTAGGTGTGTGCGTGGATATCTATGATCATCTGCCTCTCCTCTGATACCGTTAGAGTCCAACTCCCAGACTCGGATTCCTTCGGAATCCTCGTTGTCCGTTGGACTCTAACGGTTTTAGATATGAACACTCGCATGCAAGCATGCGGCATTCATATCTTAAAACCGTCCTCGCGCCTTATCGCTCATATCCGACAAGGAATGCCTTTTGGTTTATTTCTATCGTTTTTTCGGGTACAGTATCTGCAATTACATCCAGCCAGTCCTGCTTCTCAAAGTCCATGCTTTTTGCCGCAAGTCCTATGATAATTGTATTGAACACTCTGGGATTACCAAGCTTTTTTGCCTCCTCCATGGCATCCACGGAGATCACGTCGTACTTACCGGCAAGCGTATCTATGATATTTTCCGGATAATCGCACGCGCCCGTGACGACCGTCATCGGATCCATGCGCTGGTCATTGATGACCATATGCCCGTCTTTTTTCAGAAAATGCGCGTAGCGCATCGCTTCAAGTCTCTCAAAAGCAATGAGAAGATCTGCCTGTCCCTCCTCTACTATCGGCTCTGCTACATTGTCACCAAAGCGCACATACGTTACGACGGAGCCGCCTCTCTGCGCCATGCCGTGAACCTCGGAAAGCTTGACATCATATCCGTTCTTTAGTATGATGCCGCCAAGGATACGGCTTGTGAGAAGTGTCCCCTGACCGCCGACTCCGACGATCATTATATTTTTTGTTTCCATTTATACTATCCTCCCGCTCAATTCCTCACTATCATTCATAATATCATACATGTCAGACTTCCAAAGAGCAACTATTTCTCCACTGTCTCGATCGCGCCGAATTTGCATAGTCCCTTGCACAGACCGCATCCGTTGCACATTGTCTCATCTATGGATATCGTACCATCTTCGTTTTTGGTAAGCGCCGGACAGCCGGGCTTTAGGCAGGCACCGCATTTTTTACATTTCTCGGGAACCGGCACACATTTATTGGGGAACTTCATTCCCTTTAACAGCGCACAGGGACCGCAGGCAATGATGACCGATACCTCGTCCTTTGCCACCTCTTCCTTTACCACCTGCTCGAAGCGCTCTAAATCAAATACATCTACTTCTGTTACATTCTTTACTCCGATGGACTCGCAGAGCTTATATATGCTGACCGCCGGGACCTCCCTGCCATCAAGGGTCTTGCCGGTGGCAGCGTGATCCTGATGACCCGTCATACCGGTCGTTGAGTTGTCCATGATGATGACGGTACCAGTTCCCTGATTGTAAACCATATTGATCAGTGAGTTGACTCCGGTGTGCATAAATGTCGAGTCACCGATAACCGCTACCCAGTTCTTGATATATTAAGAGC
>JAGBOK010000140.1 GCA_017633905.1 Eubacterium sp.
GGAAGCAAAAACACAAAGCCTGATACCCTGCCACCTGACTTTGCAAGCGTATAAGAGCTGTATATCGTCATGAGCACTGCTACCGACATATACATCCCCGCCAACAGTCTGATAAGCCAGGTATATCCCATGAGAGCCGCAAGTCCCGAACCTACCGCAGCCATTACAAAACAAAAAGGCACCAGATGGTACGGGGAAATACATCCCGGCACTATCCCAAGTGTCCTTCCTATCCAAAAACCGTTTCCTGATTTCTGGCGTATCATTTTTTTTAGAGAAGGTCTTATATACTGCACAGAGTGGATGCCCGGAGACTGATATATCCTGTAGCCGAGTCTTCTGATCCTGTAATGGTACTCATTGTCCTCCGTGCGTCCGAGATCCTCTCTGAAAAAGCCGGCTTTTTTGATGACTTCTCTTTTGTAGCATGCGTGGAAAAGGCTCTTTACATACTTTCCCTTTTCTTTTATCTCTTCACCGGATGTATCCGGGCTGTCATCCCGTCTTGCTGTCGATACGCTCGAACCGAACAATGACTCCTCAGCCATCCACAGCATACGTTTCCATGCGCTGTCTCCCTGTACTATGGTAGGTCTCGCGCCTCCCACTACCGATTCGTTTTGTCCAAGCGCCGATGCGCACTTTTCCACAAAATCATGCGCGATCCTCGCATGGGCATCAACTCTTATCAGCGCGTCTGATAAATCATTTTTTTCATCGAGAAAAGCACGGATGGCTTTGTTCCATCCGGCGCTTTGACGTCTCTTTGGATTGTCAAGAACCAAAGCTCTGAAAAAGCCTTCTGTGTGAGCATTCCCTGCAAACTCCTCCATCAGCGCCCTCGTGCCGTCAGTCGAGTCGCTGTCTATGAGAAATATCTCTATCATGTCATGAGGATATGTCTGTTTTTTCAGATCCGAAAAAAGTCCCGGAAGATATCCTTCTTCATTGTATGCAACTATTGCAACCGTGATCCTTTGCATCTTTATCACCAAATCATTTTATTTTTTTCTTTAAGAAAATACTTTTATTACCGTCAGTATGCAGAGCTTTATATCTGAAAAAAATGAATAGTTCTTTACATATTCAAGATTGTATTTCATTTTTTCCGGAAGTATCTCCTCTACATATATCCTGTCCGCTTCATCACCCTCTGCATCTGAAAGCTTCTCTGCTTCATCCTTGTATCTGATGCTCGCCTCGGATGTGACTCCCGCCGGGAGAAGAAGCGTTGCCATCATCTCATCGTTATATTCACGGACATATTTACATACCTCCGGTCTTGTCCCGACAAGTGACATGTCTCCCATTATGATGTTTATGAGCTGGGGCAGCTCGTCCAGTCTGTATTTTCTTAAAAAAGCCCCTATTTTTGTGACTCTTTTGTCATCCTCACTTGTGACGGAGGTCCCAAGCTCCTCAGCGTTTTCTACCATTGTACGGAATTTATATATCTTAAATTTTTTCCCGTAAACGGTAACTCTTTCCTGTGTAAAAAAGATCCCGCCGCTGCTGTCCCTTGCTATCATTATACCTGTTATGATCATAAAGGGCATGAGGAGCAACAACAAAAAAACAGAGACACCAACATCAAACATCCTTTTTATTATTAGCTGTTTTTCTCTTTTTTTTATGGCTTCATAATACGGTCTGACCGCATCGGTCTTCATATTTTCCGGAAGCTGTTCCCACGGTATCATTTCAATCCTCCCAACGAACATTGCCTGATGGCTTTTCTTTAAATACCCACTCTCTTTGAACAACAAAGCTTATACAGAATAATATCGTATCTATTATTATTTTTCTCAGTGTCAGATAAGGAATAAACGTAAAGGTATAATTGACCAAAACAGCCGATAAGGTCAATTGGATAACAACAAGAAAATAATACTTAAATATCACGCCGGGCGATCCTGATCTGTTCTTAAAGACCTTGGTCTTGTTCATTATAAAATTGTAGACCGAGCTTGTGGCTCTTGCAAGAACAGTCCTTGTCAGGATAAACACCGACACACCGTAAATATAGGCATTCTCGGATATCAAAGGTCTCAACAGGATGCCAAGCAGATAGAACATGATTATATCTATCAAAAAACTTGAAAAAGAGCTCAGCATGAACTTGATAAAAACCTTGTATATCCTGATAGAATCACGGAACGGATTAAAATGAGAGCTTTTGTTTGAATCAAGATAAACCGTCCGTATCGGGAATTCCTCTATGGGTATATGGTATTCCCTTGCTTCAAGGAGCATATTCATCTCATACTCATAGCGCTCACCCTTGGTCATGACGAAATGCTCTCTCACAAGAGACATCGGGATCCCTCTAAGTCCTGTCTGTGTATCAGAGACCTTTAAGCCGGTGATCAGCCTCAGTATTACCTTGGTACACTTGTTTCCAAATCTTGATCTTGGCGGGATATCAGCCTCATCAAAGCCTCTGCAGCCGAGTACGAGTCGATCCTGATGCTCATATGTTATCCTAGCGCATTTATCAATATCCTCTGCCAGATGCTGCCCGTCACAATCACAGGTCACAACACCTTTTATGTCATATTCATTATCTATCAGGTGGTTGAGAGCTGATTTGATCGCGATCCCCTTGCCGAAGTTTACAACATGACGGATTATCTTCGCCCCGTATTCCTCTTTGCACTTTTTAAAATACACCCGGTTTTTGATCTCGCTTCCATCATCCACAAGTATGATATGGACAAATCCCTTCATATGCAGATCTCTTACGAGCCCTGTCATTTTCTCATCGGGATCAAGCGCCGGAATGATGACCGCGATCCGTTTGTGATGATCAGTCATCGAGTACCTCCTGAATGGCAAATCTCGGTCTTCCCTTGGTCTCCAAATACATCTTGCCGATGTACTCACCGACTATCCCTATCGCAAGAAGCTGCAGACCTCCGAGAGCCCATATGGATACCATCGTCGAGCTCCATCCAAGCACCGTATCACCCATTGCATGCCTGATCAGCGACCAGATGAGTATCACGATGCTCACAAAAAAAATTATCACTCCGATGCTCATGATCATTCTGATGGGCTTTACGGAAAAGGATGTGATCCCGTCCAGAGCAAACGAGATCATTTTTCTAAGCGGATATTTGCTCTCTCCGGCAAACCTCTCATTTCTCTCATACAAAACCTGTCCCGAGGGGAAGCCGACCAGAGGGATCAGCCCCCGCAAAAACAGATTGACCTCCTTGTAGCCCTCGAGCTCATCCAGTACTCTTTTGCTCATCAGTCTGAAATCAGCGTGATTGAATACGATCTCGACTCCCATCTTCATCATAAGCTTGTAGAAAAATTCCGCGCTGAATCTTTTGAACCAGCTGTCCTTTTTTCTTGATGACCTGACACCGTAGACAACATCCAGTCCTTCATGGTATCTGTCTATCATCTCCTCTATAGCCTCTATGTCATCCTGTAGATCGGCATCCATTGAGATCGCAACATCCGCATGCTCCTTGGAATACATGAGCCCCGCGAGTACGGCATTTTGGTGTCCCCTGTTGCGCGAGAGATCGAGTCCGCTGACCAACGGGTTCTTTTGATATGCCTCTTTGATCAGGCGCCATGTTCCATCCTTTGAACCGTCATTTACAAACAGGATCCTGCTCCCCTCGCTGATCTTTTTTCTTTTCAGCATATCTTCAAGCTTTGCACTCAGCCTCTTTATCGTCTCTGACAGCACCTGCTCCTCGTTGTAGCATGGCACCACCATATAGAGAACGCTTCCTCTGTGTGTATCCTCAGAACGTACTATTTTCCTCTCCATAGCTCCCCTCCGGCTACTTCTCCCAGAGCATGACCGTCTTGCCGCTGCCGCTCTTTAGCGCCGCTTCAAATGCTCTCTTCATATCATCAATGGTTCTTACATGTTCTATATGACCCACTATGCGGTGAAGCTCCTCGGTAATACCGGGATTTTTCTCGTACAGCTCCAATGTCCTCTCAAAATCACGCACTCCGCTCCTGCTGCTGCCAAACAGTCGCAGCCCCTTCTCCAATACCATTCTCGTATTGATGGCGATCGGATTTTCCGAAACCCCCATAAGCGCTATCGACCCTTCGGGAGAGATGTGGTCTATTATCTGATCTATAGCCGGTCTCGAACCCTCGCTCCCCACACATTCAAAGGCGTGATCCACTTTCAGATCATCATCAGCCTCTGCCGTCAGATATGTCTCATCCGCGAATGAAAAATCCATAAGCTTGTTTCTGCTGAGTCCGAAAACAATTATCTTTGAATCAGGAAATGCGTATTTGCACATAAGAGCCGTCAAAAAGCCCAAATTGCCATCTCCCCATATCCCTATCGGTTTTCTGTTTTTATTTGCGATCATATCCATGCGCCTGATCGCGTGCGTGGAAACACTGACCAGCTCCGTAAAGGACAGTATCACCGGATCTATCCCCTGCGGAAGCCTAAGCACCCTGTCAGCGCGTATATCCACAAGATCCTGCATAAATCCGTCATAGCCGCTGCTTCTGAATCTGGAGCTCCTCAAATAATTCTCAGCGATCTCCGGATCCTCCTCCATCGGAGTATTCGGGATCATCACTACCCTCTCTCCGGGCTTTAATCCTCCGCTTCCATCCCATACCACCTCTCCTATCGCCTCATGTATAAGAGCCATGGGAAGCTTTTTTTTCATGATCTCGGGAGGTCTTGATCCCTGATAATATCTCAGATCGGCATGACAGATCGACATGTGGGTAGGTCTGACTATCACGGTGTTCTCACTCAGCTTCACGTCTGAGAATTCCACCTCGAACCGTCCCGGTGCCACCAGTCTGTAAACGGTATTAAGCATTTACTCTCCCTCTACCCTTCCTTGTATAAGAGCCTCCGCGACCCTCAGATCATACGGATATGTGATCTTGATATTAAACACTTCACCCTCAACGATATGTACCTTTTCGCCCTTCATTACGAATATTTTTGCAGCATCGGTAAGGATCGATTTTTCTTCTTCCGTGAGAGACTCATACAGGCTCTTTAGCTTTTTGGCATTGAAGGTCTGCGGCGTCTGCCCCTGATACATCTTTCTTCTCTCCGGTATCTCCGATATATATTCGTTGTCATCACTGATAACTATGGTATCGGTCGCGGGCATTGCCGTATCGCAGGCTCCTGATGTCTTCGCGTAGTCAATGTTTTCCCTGATGATCCTCTGTGTTACAAA